>CBFGLD010000006.1:0-43364 GCA_965649495.1 uncultured Flavihumibacter sp.
CGTAGACCGGGTGCGGGAGAATGCCCGGGTGCATGGGGAAAGCTTCCGGCGGGAATTGCACCGGGTGATCTTTCACGGTGCCCTGCACCTCTGCGGGTACGATGATAAAACCGGGGAGGAAATGAAAACCATGCGAAAAAAGGAAGACCATTACTTACAGCGCTACCTGGGCAATACCAACAGGTGAGGTTCTGCTTCCCGTCCACCGACCTGGTAATTCATATTACACCCTTAATAATTACACCCTTAAGCAACTTGTTCCACGTGGAACAAACTCAAAAGGATCCTAAATACTTAGGTAGCACACCGTCCAAAAATCCAGGTAGCAGATCCTCTATTTTCTTTTTTCTTCTGTTAGTTCCTGGGTTTTTCAATGGGTATTGTTCCACGTGAAACACACCCTCTTCCTTCCCTTCCGGGTATCCCGCTGCTTTTCCTACCTTTGCCCCTTAAATTATTCGGATGTTTCCAGAGTATGATGTTATAGTAGTAGGTGCGGGTCATGCGGGTTGTGAAGCGGCAGCGGCGGCGGCCAATATGGGCAGTCGGGTCTTATTGATTACGATGAATATGCAGACCATTGCCCAAATGAGTTGCAATCCGGCCATGGGAGGAATTGCCAAGGGCCAGATTGTACGGGAGATCGATGCGTTGGGCGGGTATTCAGGCATCGTAACGGATAAGAGTATGATCCAGTTCCGGATGTTGAACCGTTCGAAAGGTCCCGCCATGTGGAGTCCCCGTACGCAGAACGACCGCATGCTTTTTGCCGCCACCTGGCGGGAAATGCTGGAACAGACTTCCCGGGTGGATTTTTACCAGGATATGGTCAAGGGTTTGCTCATCCGCGATGGCCGGGCTACCGGGGTAGTTACCGGGCTGGGGCATGAGATTCTTTCCAGGGCGGTGGTGATTACCAGCGGGACTTTCCTCAATGGGGTGATCCATATCGGCGAAAAAACCTTTGGTGGTGGACGGGTAGCGGAAAAAGCCGCTACCGGGATTACGGAACAATTGGTAGCGCTGGGTTTTGAATCGGACCGCCTGAAGACGGGTACACCTCCGCGGATTGATGGTCGCAGCCTGGACTATTCCAGGATGGAGGAGCAACCGGGGGACGAGCATATTGTGGGTTTCTCCTACCTGGACGTGGAGACCATCCAGGCTTCCCAGCAGCGGCCTTGCCATATTACTTACACCAACCAGCAGACCCACGAACTGCTGAAGACGGGATTTGACCGGAGCCCGATGTTCACCGGGCGGATCGAAGGGGTGGGTCCGCGTTACTGTCCCAGTATCGAAGACAAGATCAACCGTTTCGCCGACCGCGAGCGGCACCAGATCTTCGTGGAGCCGGAAGGCTGGAATACCGTCGAGATCTATGTTAATGGGTTCTCTACTTCCCTGCCGGAAGACGTGCAATACAAAGCCCTGGTATCGATCCCGGGCTTTGAGAACGCCCGCATGTTCCGTCCGGGTTATGCCATCGAATACGATTTCTTTCCTCCTACCCAACTTACCTATTCACTGGAAACCAAACTGGTATCCAACCTCTTTTTTGCCGGGCAGATCAACGGGACGACCGGCTACGAGGAAGCGGCCTGCCAGGGATTGATGGCGGGTATCAACGCCCACCTGAAAAGCCGGGAAGAAGCGCCTTTCCTGCTGAAGCGGAGCGATGCTTACATCGGGGTATTGATCGATGACCTGATCAGTAAGGGAACGGAGGAGCCTTACCGGATGTTTACCAGCAGGGCTGAATTCCGCACTTTATTGCGGCAGGACAATGCCGACCTTCGATTAACGGAATTGAGTTACCGGATGGGATTGGCCAGCCAGGAAAGGATGGACCGGGTGGTCCAAAAGAAAACGGGAACGGAAGCTGCCAAAAGGATCCTTTCAGAATTTGCCCTGGAACCTGCAGAAGCCAATGCGTTCCTGGAAGAAAAGAATTCTTCGCTGCTTACCCAGAAACAAAGGGCAGCCCAGGTCCTGTTGAGACCCAACATCGAACTGGATGAACTGATGGCTGCGGTACCCCGACTGAAAGCGGCTTTGGAAGGACAACCGGCATCGGCGCTGGAACAGGCTGCCATACAGTTGAAGTACGATGTATATATCGAAAAAGAAAAAGAACTGGTAGCACGCATGAACCAGATGGAGACCCTGGAGATACCGGAAAGTTTTGACTATACCCGCGTAGCTGCCATCAGCAACGAGGCACGCGAAAAACTAAAAAGGATCCGGCCGCGTACCCTGGGACAAGCCAGCAGGATCAGCGGTATCAACCCGAGTGATGTGCAGATCCTGATGGTATATATGGGCCGCTGAACTTTTGCCACCAGGCGTTAATAAAAAAAGGAAGGATCCAAGACCTGCAGCCATAACAGCCAGCAGGAATTGGATCCTTCTTTATGGATGTAAGAACTGAATCTTACACCGCAACAGCTGGAGATTTCCCGGAGCTTACCGGGATCTTCCTGCCGATCAGTTTTTCAATGTCACGTATATACGCTTTTTCCTCCCCATCACAGAAAGAGAAAGCCGTACCCGAAGCACCTGCTCTACCGGTCCTGCCTATGCGATGTACATAAGTTTCCGGGATATTGGGTACTTCAAAATTGATCACGAAAGAAAGTGCATCGATATCGATACCCCTGGCAGCAATATCCGTAGCCACCAGCGCACGGATCTTACCATCCTTGAAATTATTGAGCGCCTGCTGACGGGCACCCTGAGATTTATCGCCGTGGATGGCAGCAGCGCTTATACCTTTACGTGAAAGAAACTTAGCCACTTTATCCGCGCCATACTTGGTCCGGGTGAAAACCAGTACGGCTTCCATTTCCCTGGATTCGATAATATCCACCAGCAGGTCCTTTTTATCGTCCTTATGTGCAAAGATCAGCTCCTGCTTCACCAGGTCGGTGGTACTGGACACAGGGTCCACCGCAATGCTTTGCGGATCCACCAGGATGGTATCAGCCAGCTGCCGGATCTCTTTAGGCATGGTAGCGGAGAAAAACAGGGATTGTTTCTTTTTGGGTATCAGCTTCAGTATCTTTCTTACATCGTGAACAAAACCCATGTCGAGCATCCTGTCAGCCTCATCCAGTACAAAGTAACGGAGATCATTAAACGAAATAAGATTTTGCCCGGCCAGGTCCAGTAAGCGGCCCGGTGTGGCAATTAAAATATCAACGCCCTTGCGCAGGTTTTCCACCTGGGGTACCTGTGATACACCACCGAAAATGGTAACGCTTCTGAAACCCAGGTATTTGCCATAATTGCGGAAACTTTCTTCCACCTGTATGGCCAGTTCACGGGTAGGTGTAAGCACCAGTACCTGGATGCCCTGGAACCGGCGCTGCTTTTTATCTTCATCCAGTAACTGGAGAACCGGAATGGCGAATCCAGCCGTTTTACCGGTGCCGGTCTGGGCACAGGCCAGGAGATCCCTGCGGTGTAATACAATGGGTATGGCTTTTTCCTGAATAGGGGTAGGGTTGGTATAACCCGAATCGGTCAACGCCTTGATAATAGGGTCAATGACCGCTAGTTGCGAAAAATTCAAAACAAAACTTTTTAATTGATAAAATCCGGTAAGGCCAACATTTGGGAGATGTTACTTTACCCGCCTTACATACGAACCAAAAATTGCGAACGGAATCAGCGCAATGCAGAGGAAAGGATGTCAAGAGCAGCAAAACTAATAGAAATAATCCACATAGAGTGTTAATAAAACAAAATCCCGCCTTATAAGGGGCGGGATTTCAATTTATTAGCCGATCAATCCGGCGGCGCGACTGATCTCTAACATGCGGTCAATGGGCCTTTTGGCCGCCAGCCGCAGTTCTTCCTCCATGAGGATCTCCGGCATTTCGTATTCCATGCACAGGTACAGTTTTTCGAGTGTATTCAGCTTCATGAAGGGACAATCGTTACAGGCGCAGCTGTTATCGGGCGGGGCGGGTATAAAGGTTTTATCCGGACTGGCTTTTTGCATCTGGTGCAGAATGCCCGTTTCCGTGGCTACAATGAACGCTTTGGCATTATCCTGCTGTGTGTACTTCAAAAGCTGCGTAGTGCTCCCTATGAAGTCCGCAATGCGTAATAAAGGGTCTTCGCATTCAGGGTGCGCAATCAGTTTAGCTTCGGGATGCCGGATCTTGAGTTTGGTGATCTTTTCGAGGCTGAAAATTTCGTGTACGATACAGGCACCATTCCAGAGCACCATATTCCTGCCGGTCTTCTTGTTGAGGTAGGCACCCAGGTTTTTATCGGGGGCAAAAATGATGGGCTGTTCGGGGGGAAGGCTGTCGATGATCTTTTCCGCGTTACTGCTGGTGCAGATGATATCACTGAGCGCTTTGATCTCTGCGGTGCAATTGATATAGGTGATGACGATATGGTCGGGATGTTTTTCTTTGAAAGCGCGGAAGCGATCGGCCGGGGCTGATTCTGCCAGGGAGCAGCCGGCCTTCAGATCGGGTAGCAGTACTTTTTTGGTGGGGTTCAGGATCTTGGCGGTCTCGGCCATAAAATGCACACCAGCAAACACGATGATGTCAGCGGTTGTCTTTTCGGCCTGTTGTGCCAGTCCCAGGCTATCACCAATATAATCGGCCACATCCTGGATATCGGGCTCCTGGTAGTAGTGCGCCAGGATGATGGCGTTTTTTTCTTTTTTCAGTCTTTCGATCTCGTGGAAAAGATCCAGGGTCGGATCAATCTCAACATCCAGGAAGCCTACGCGTTCCAGGTTGGTTTTCGCCGTTTCGATGTTTATAACTGACATAATAAATACTATAATTAATTATTTATAAAAATAACCTATTACTATTAGGGCTGTGGATATGGGGATAACAAAATAGAAATCACTTGTTTATATCAAAAGTAATAGCTTATCCACAGTAATCCACAAAAAAATAAGACCACTGGATGCGGCGTGGTAACGGATTTAGAATGTTTTTCAACAGCTGTGGAAGAAAAAGCCACTGTAAAAGAATTCCGTGCTCCCGTTGTTAGCAGGGATGGAATAAACCGGCAGTTTTCAAGGGATGGGTGAGGGGTGGGAGAAGCCGGCAGTAATTGTTAGCAAGTTCTCCCCGTCAGCCAACTGAAAAACCCGGGATTTTCCACCAAAACCTCTTGCTATTAACAATTTACTGTGTAAACAGGTTTCACGGGAAGACAGGAATATGTGGAAAAACCACAGAAGCCTTGCCGGCAGATTTTTATGTTCCAATTTCCTCATATAAGAAAACGTGGAACAGGGTGATCCGGTTGCATCAGGAGCACCAGATGGTGGTGCAGAAGAATTGATGAAGGCTGAAATGCAGGGATGGCCTGAATTTCAGGCATTTTCCACAATTTGTTCATATGGTGAATTTCGTTATTTTCGCTCCTCATTTTTGGATAACCCTATAATATAATAATTAAGAAAGACCATGTCGATCATTCAGAACATCAGGGACAAGGCAGCGTGGCTGGTATTTATTGTGATTGCGCTGAGCCTGTTGGGCTTCCTGCTTATGGACGCATTTGTGGGCGGCAGTGGCCGCGGCCTTTTTGGCGGCAACACCACTACCCTTGGAACCGTTAACGGAAAAGATATTGATTACGTAGAATTCCAGAAGAGGATACAGCAGGTAGAAACGCAATACCAGCAGAGTGGTTATCCGATGAACGAAATGATGCGCCAGAACATACAGGAGCAGGTATGGAACCAGCTCATTGAGGAGAATGTACTGGAGGAAGAGTATGAGAAGCTGGGATTGACCGTAACTGCGAAGGAGCTGGATGATATTTTATTTGGCGCCAATCCGCCGCAGGACCTGCGCCAGCAATTCACCAATGAGCAGGGTGTATACGATGCCAATGCGGCAAGGCAGGCCATCGGCAACCTGAGAAGCCAGAAGGACAATCCCATGGCCGAGAATTTCAGCAATATGTACCTGCCCGCGCTGGTAGATGCGAGGCTGCGGGAGAAGTATGCGTCGCTGCTGGGTAATACCTATTATGTACCCAAGTGGATGGCAGAAAAAATGATCGCCGACGGAAACCAGATCGCTGCGATGAATTATGTGGCCGTACCTTATACAACGGTGAGCGACAGCGCTGCCGAGGTAAAGGTTTCGGATGGTGATATCACCTCTTATATCAATGATCACAAGGAAGAATACAAGCAGGAGGCCAGTCGCAGTATTGCTTACGTAAGTTTCAGCGCGGCGCCAACCACCAACGATTCCCTTACGGTGATCAATAACCTGCAGAACCTGACCAGTGATTTCCAGGCGAGCACCGACCCTGCGGCATTCCTGGTGCGGAACAACAGTGAGATCCCTTATTTTGACGGTTATGTATTACGCTCCCGGATGCAGGTTCCCAATGCGGATTCCATCCGTTCTTTAGCAGATGGGGCGGTATTTGGTCCCTACCTGGATGGCGGAAATGTGGTGTTGGCTAAAATGATCGGAAAGCGGAATCTTCCGGATAGTGTGAAGAGCCGGCATATCCTGGTAAGTACGCAAACCGGGATCACCGACAGCCTGGCAAAAGTGCGGATAGACAGTATTGCTGCGGCGATCCGCGGGGGTGCTGATTTTGCGACGCTGGCTGCGCAGCTCAGCGATGACCAGGGCAGCAAGGACAAGGGTGGCGAGTACGATTTCAGCAGCCAGCAGTTTGGCAACCTGGCTCGTGAATTTGCGGAAGCGATCTTTTATGGAAATGCGGGCGACAAGAAAGTAGTGAAAACAGAATTCGGATACCATTATATAGAGGTGTTGAGCCAGAAGAATGTAGAGCCGGCGTACAAGGTAGCTTACCTGAGCCGGTCCATCACTCCCAGTGAAGAGACCGAGAATGTGGCATCGGGAGCAGCCAACCAGTTTGCCGGCATGAGCCGCAACCTGAAATCCTTTGACGAGAACATCACCAAGCAGCAGCTCACCAAGCTGGCCGCCAATGATATCAAGCCCAATGATGCGATGGTGGCGGGACTGGGTAACAGTCGCCAGTTGGTACGTTGGGTCAATGAAGCCAAGATCGGCGAGGTGTCTGAGCCGTTCACTATAGATGATAAATACGTGGTGGCGGTGCTGACCGAGATCAACGAGGAAGGCCTGATGAGTGCGGCGAAAGCCAGGCCCCAGGTAGAGTTTATCATCCGCAACAAAAAGAAGGCGGAGGTGATCACTAAAAAGATCGGGACAGCCGGAACATTGGAAGCGGTGGCCAGTGCCACGCAGCAGGCGGTGTTGCGGGCCGACAGTGTACGATTCGCCTCTCCCTTTATTCCGAATGTTGGGCAGGAGCCCAAGGTGATCGGGGCAGCGTTCAACAAAGCCAACCAGGCAAAACCGTCGGCACCCATAGCCGGTAATGCTGCGGTATATGTTATAAAGACAGAAAACATCAGTGCGGTATCGGACGGTGGGGTGAATCCCGAAGACCAGCGCCGGATGATGATGCAGCAGATGGGCCAGGCGGCGGGCTTCCGGGCATTGGAGGCCTTGCGCAAATCCGCGAAAGTGAAAGACGAGCGCGCTAAATTGCTCTGATACAGGTGTCTGACACATGTTCGGGGGATGTTCGTACATATGTACGAACATCCCCCGAACCCGTAAAGGAAACGGTTGTTATAATAAAAAACAGCATCATGAGTGAACCGATCGTGAATAAGGTAGCGGAAAGCGGGCTGATCACGCTGGACCTTGAAAATTTTTACCCGCGCCAGGAGATCCTGGTTTTTGATCTGAAGGATCACCTGTTCATGGGGCTGATCCTGAAGGAGAAAGATTTTCGCGAGGCCATGAAATCGTATGACTGGAGCCGTTACCAGGGCCATTATGTGGCGGTCACCTGCAGTGCGGATGCCATCATACCGGTTTGGGCCTATATGCTGGTAGCGTCTTACCTGCAGCCGGTGGCGCGGGATCTGTACCTGGGCACGCGCGAAGCGTTTCACCAGGCCTTATTCCTCCAGAACCTGCGGGCCATTGATCCGAAGCAGTACACAGACCAGCGGGTGGTGGTGAAAGGATGCGGCGATACACCCATCGGGGAGTTTGCCTACCTGGAGATCACGCGCATACTGATGCCTGTTGCCCGGACCATCATGTACGGGGAGCCTTGCAGCACGGTACCCGTATACAAAAAACGATGATCAAATCAGCAGCAGTGCTTTTTCCATGTCTTCGGGGGTGTCGATATTGACCCCCATATAACCGGTCACCACCATTTTCAGGGGAATACCGTATTCAAGGTAGCGGAGGCATTCAATTTTTTCGGCCGCTTCCAGCGGGGTCATGGGCCAGTTGGTGAAATTCAGCAGTGCTTGTTTCCGGTAAGCATACACCCCGATGTGTTCGTAATAGGTGATGGGGATATCCTTGCTGCGGGCGTATGGGATGGGGCTGCGGCTGAAGAGGAGCGAATTCATCTGGCGGTCGACCACCACTTTCACCACATTGGGATTTTGGATGGATTCGGGATCGTGCAATTCCTGCATGAGGGAGGCCACCTGAACCTTTTCATCGCGGAAGAGATCCAGCAGTTGAGCCAGCGGTTCTTTTTTAACGAAAGGCATATCGCCCTGCACGTTCAGGATGATGTCCACCTCCATATCCGCAACGATTTCCGCGATGCGGTCGCTTCCGCTTTCGTGTTCTCTGGTGCTGCGCCGCACGATGCCGCCAATCTGGTGAATCTCATCAAAGATGATATCGCTGTCGGTAACCACGCTGACTTCGTCGAACAGCCCGGTAGCCAGGGTATTCTCGTAAGCGCGTCGAATAATGGTTTTGTCGCCCAGCATTTTCATGAGTTTACCCGGAAAGCGGGTAGCGGCATAACGTGCGGGGATCATGGCAATGTTCTTTCCCATCAGGTAGCATTGTAATTCCACAAAGATAGAAATAAGGCGAGCTCAATAATCGGTCTTGATGGACTTATCGAAAGGTATGCGGAGCTGGTAGCGAAGGTCTTCGTCGGTATGGTCTTCCAGGACGTCGAGGCCGTATTTCAATTCTTTCGGGTCTACATATGCGAAAGTGCCGAAGATGCGGTCCCACAATGAAAAAATATTGCTGTAATTGGTATCGGTGAGGGGGCGCTGGTAGTGGTGGTGCGCCTTGTGCATATTGGGTGAAACGAAGATCCAGCTGATGGGTTTATCGATCCAGAGCGGGATGCGGATATTAGCGTGGTTAAAATGGGTGAAGAGGGCTGCGCATCCGCGGTAGAGAAAATACAGTCCCACAGGCACGCCCACCAGGAAGATGCCGATGATGGTGGAGGCTTCGCGGAAGAGCCATTCGCCGGGGTGGTGGCGGGTGCCGGTGGTAACATCCACCTTGGTATCGCTGTGGTGGACCATATGGAATTTCCACATGAATTTGACCTTATGCATCAGCCAGTGCGGCAGGTATTGTCCGAACAGGTCCATGAGGAAGAGCCCGATCAGCATTTCGGACCAGAGCGGCAGGCGGATCCATTCCAGCAATCCGAAATGGTGGTTCACCACCCAGTCGCTTACCCGGATGGTCACCAGTCCGAACACCAGGTTCAGCACCAGGGTGGTGCCCAGGAAAACCAGGTTAATGCCGGCGTGTTTCCAGCGGTTGAAGCGAAAGCGGAAGAGGGGGTAATATCCTTCAAGCAGCCAGAAGAAGAGCATGCCGCCCAGGAGAATAAGCACCCGGTCGCCGGAAGAAATGTGGTCCCAATATGCCATGAATTGGTTCATAGACAAGATAAGTCCCTTCAAATTAGTAAAGGATTCCGACTTGTGGTGTTAAAGGCCGGAATATTGATGCCAATCATTCGGGAAGGGAGCCAAAGGAGGCCCCGCAATGCCGGCAATGGTACCGGGTTTTAAAGGAAAGCTCGCTGCCACTGAAAAGTCGTTGTTTCCAGCGGGCCCAGGTTCCGGTCGGTTTTTCGATGTGGGTAATCTTTTCCAGGGCAGCATTTCCGCAGGCGGGACAAGGAAGTTCCGACAGGTAGTTCTCTTCTGCGGCATCCAGCAACTGCAGGGCTTTTTCGGTATCGGCAGCGGCCACCATGAGTTTCATGCCACCGATGGCGGGGCTCAGCAGGGGGTCTATGGTAATAGTCATTTCATCCTGGAGGTAGCAGGATACGCCATTATCTTTCAACAGGTTCAGCTGCAGGTTGGCAACAATATAATTATCGTAAGATCTGACCTGTTGAAATTTCATAACCGATGCGGATCAGGTATTAACGACCGGAATTAGCGGATCAGGCGTTCAGCATGAGCGGCATCACCAGCATCAGGAGTTCTTCGTTCTCGTCGCCTTCCATAGGTTTGATGATACCCGCTTTGGTGGGGGTGGATAATTCCATGCGGACCTCATCGCTTTCGGCGGCGTTCAGCATTTCGATCAGGAAACGGGCGTTGAAAGCGATCTGCAGGTCTTCGCCGTCGTAGTTGCATTTCATGCGTTCGGTACCTTCAAAACTGAAGTCGATGTCCTGGGCAGCCAGTTGCAGTTCGCTTCCGGTGATGTTAAGGACCACCTGGTTGGTGCTCTTATTACTGAAAACGCTCACCCGGCGCAGGGCACCCTGGAAGTCGGATTTGGCAACCACCATTTTATACGGGTTATCGGCGGGGATGACCACTTTGTAATCGGGGAAGCGTGCATCGATCAGGCGGCAGCTCATCTGGGTGTTGCCGTGGGTAACAAAGAGGTGGTTGCTGTTATAGCTGATGGTGATGGTATCGTCGTTGTCCGGCAGGGCGCTTTTGAGGATGTTCAGCGGTTTTTTAGGGACGATGAAGGAATCGGTCTTCGGGCATTTTACGTCCGTACGCTTATAACGTACCAGCCTATGCGCATCGGTAGCAACGAACTGGATATAATTTTTATCGAGTTCAAAATAGACGCCGGTCATGGCGGGCCGGAGGTCGTCGTTGCTGACAGCAAAGAGGGATTTGTTGATGCCGGTCACCAGAGCGCTGCTCACCAGTTCAAAGGAAGTGGTGTCGTCGGCGGCGGGTTCTTTGGGGAAATTGTCGGGGTTCTCGCCCATCACCTTGTACTTACCATTATCGCTGGTGATCTCGATCCCGAAATTCTTATCGATCGTAAAAGTAAGGGGTTGGTCGGGGATATTTTTCAGTGAGTCGATGAGGATCTTGGCGGGGATACAGACCCTTCCGTTTTCCTTGGCTTCGATGTCCATCTGTACCCGCATGACGGTTTCCAGGTCGGTGGCCACCACGGTCATTTTATTCCGGTCGATCTCAAAGAGGAAATCTTCCAGGATAGGCAATACGGTATTGGCGTTGATGACACCGCTGATCTGTTGCAACTGCTTCAATAAGGCCGATGAGGAAACGATGAACTTCATAAAAAGGGTTCTGTTAATGTAGGGACGAAACTAAGGAAATTGAGGCAAAAATGGGTTTTTTACACATGGTCATAAATGTGATTTTTGCGGGATGGCCATCCGAAAAACATTGACAGAAGAGGAGGCGCTGCAGAAACTGCGGCATTATTGTGCTTACCAGGAAAGGTGCCACCAGGAGGTACGGGAGAAGTTGTATGGGTTTGGGTTGCGTAAACCCGCCGTGGAGGCGCTATTGGGGCAGCTGATCGAGGAGGATTACCTGAATGAGGAGCGGTTTGCGCTGCAGTTTGCCGGGGGTAAGTTCCGTATGAAATCCTGGGGCCGTAACCGGATCGTGAATGAGCTGAAGCAGCGGCAGGTCAGTGCGTATTGCATCAAAAAAGCCCTGAAGGAGATCCGTGAGGAAGACTATGCTGCCAGCCTGGAGCGACTGGCGCGCAGCAGGTGGGAGAACTTATCGGCCGAGCCGGCGCCGGTGCGACAGAAAAAAACCCAGGACTACCTTTTATACAAAGGGTATGAATGGAACCGGATCCAGGCGGTGTTGCAGGACCTGGTAAAGCAATAAGTTTAGGGTAAAGAGTTAATTTCGGGTATGAGCACGCTCCGCATCACCACGATTCAATCCAGGATATATTGGGAAGACAAGCAAGCCAACCTGGCCATGTTTGAGGAGAAGATCCATGGGGTGCGGGAGAAGATGGAAGTAGTAGTATTGCCGGAGATGTTCAGTACGGGTTTTTCGATGCGCCCCGAAATACATGCGGAGCCGATGGGAGGCAGCACAGTAGCGTGGATGCGGCGGGTGGCGGCAGAAAAGCGGATCATCCTGACCGGCAGCCTGATCATTGAAGAGGAGGGAAAATATTACAACCGGCTTCTGTGGATGTTACCCAACGGTCATTATGGCACCTACGATAAGCGGCACCGGTTTGCGTATGCGGGTGAGGATACCTGTTATGAGCAGGGGCATCGCCGGCTGATAGCATCTGTGAAGGGCTGGAAGTTGAACCTGCAGGTATGTTATGACCTGCGGTTCCCGGTATGGGCGCGTCAGCAGGTGGTACCGGCCGAATATGATATCCTGGTGAATGTAGCCAACTGGCCCCAGCGCCGGAACCATGCCTGGAAGACGTTGCTTATGGCACGTGCCATAGAGAACCAATGTTACGTGGTGGGGGTGAACCGGGTGGGGGAAGACGGCCACGGCATTTACCACAGCGGCGATACCATGGTGGTGGATCCGCTGGGGGAAGTGATGTACCATAAAGAACACGAAGAAGCGATACATACCATTACGCTGGAGCGGGAACACCTGGAGAGTACCCGGGCCAAATTACCTTTTCTGCGGGATGCGGATGCCTTTACCCTGTTAAATGATACGGAAACATGACAAAGACGACGCGGTTTTACAATGGAAGAATTTTTACCGGTGAGGAGTGGCTGGAAGAGTTGGTGATCACCGAAGCGGGGGGGCGCATTACCCTGGTGGAAAGAAGCGGCGGAGCAGCGCAACAGCATGCGGTGGATTTGATGGGCAGGGTGTTGGCGCCGGCCTTCCTGGACCTGCAGCTCTACGGCGGCAACGGAATGTTGTTTGGCGAGCATCCCAGTGTGGCGGCCTTGCAGGCCACGGTGGAATATTCCAGGTCGGGGGGTGCTCACCTGATCCTGCCAACCGTAGCCACCAACAGCAACGAGGTGGTTTTTGCGGCCATTGATGCGGTGAGGCAGTACCGGGAAGGAGGAGGAGGATCGGTTTACGGCCTGCACCTGGAGGGTCCCTTCCTGAATGTAAGGAAGCGTGGTGCACATTCGGCTGAGAAGATCCAGGAGCCAACGAT
This sequence comes from uncultured Flavihumibacter sp., assembly GCA_965649495.1. Taxonomy (GTDB): domain Bacteria; phylum Bacteroidota; class Bacteroidia; order Chitinophagales; family Chitinophagaceae; genus Flavihumibacter. The sequence continues at coordinate 13,227 of CBFGLD010000006.1, forward strand.
GAGCAATATCCGAAAACTGGTGGAGTATGGAAGCGGTGTCATCAAAATGATGACCATTGCACCCGAATTATTTTCGGATGAGGCAATCCGTTATTTACAGGACGAGGGTATTGTGCTGAGTGCGGGTCATAGTGATGCCAGTTACGAAGAAGCCATTGCGGCTTTTGGCAAAGGCATAGGCACCTGTACCCATTTATACAATGCGATGAGTGCGTTGCAGCACCGGAGTCCGGGGTTGGTGGGAGCCATACTGGATCATTCCAGGGTGATGTCCAGTATTGTAACCGATGGTTATCATGTGGATCCTGTAGCGATCCGGCTGGCCTGGAAGCTGATGGGAGAAAGGTTGTTTTTGATAACCGATGCGGTAACGGAGAGCAGGGAAGGCTATTACCAGCACCGGCGTGAGGGAAACCGGTATGTGATGCCCGATGGCACCCTGTCGGGATCGGCGCTGACCATGCGGTCGGCGGTACAGTTTTGTGTAGAGCGGGTAGGGATACCCGAAGCGGAAGCGTTGCGAATGGCATCACTGTATCCGGCCAGGGTATTAGGTATAGACCATGAGTGGGGAAAGATAGCGCCGGGTTATCTTTCGGATGCGTTGGTAATTTTCTGATTTTGCGAACCCGGACTGTTCAGCCTTTGGTTACTGAGAAGGATGAGGTCGCGGACCTTTTCCACCTTAAGGTCGCGGTTCTGGCGGATGGATTCCACGGTGGGTTTCACTTCTATGTCGGGCAGCACGCCCCTTCCGTTATTGGTTGCCTCCTTATTGATGACGAGCCGGAACTTCGGCAGCCGAAAGCGAATACCCGTTTCCGGTAGTGTTACGTCCGGTATGAACCAGGCGGTATTACCATAAGCGCCGCCGCCGGTCTCTTCGCCCACCAGTGTAACATTGGATTGCCCTTTGAGCGAGTTGGCCAGCAGGGAGGCGGCAGAAAAGGAGTTGGGTCCAGTCAACACGTATAGGTTTCCGTTATAGTGGTTGTGTTTAATTGGTTTGAAGACATGCCTTTCGAAATATCCGAAATGGTATTTGCCGTCATTTTTTTTGCGGGTGATGAAGCTCATGAAAATACCGGTAACGGCATTCAGTTTGATGTACCTGCCGTACTTGCTGCGCTTACTGATGGCATACAGAGAATCGCCCACGCGGTAGGGCTTATCGATGAGCATGCGGGTAAGGTAATTGGAGTGGCTAACATTACCGCCGCCGTTGGCACGGATATCCACCACGAGGTGCCGGATACCGCGTTGTTTCAACAGGCGGAAACTTTCCCGGAAAAAGGAGCGGTAGCGGTTATTCCCGTTGAATGTATTCACGGTCATGTAAGCAGCGGAGAGCCCGGTATCCACCTGGATGGAGCGGGCATAATACAGCCTGTCTTCGCGCAGTTGCCGGCGTTTGATCTTTTCGCGCAGGGCGGGCAGCACGGGTTTTTTGGTAGTATCCCTTTTAGGCGGGTCCACCAGCCGGATGGTGGTGATCCGTTCGGTACCGGAACTATCGAGGAAGCCGATATTGTATTCTTTTTCCCATCCTTTTACGAGTCGCAGCCAGCCACCGAAGGCGCCGCGGTTGCTGAGTGTCTGGTCGAGGTAACTCTTATTATAGCCGTCGATGGACAGGTGTTGCTGCAGGCTGTCGGTTATCCGGGAAAAAGGCTGGCCGTTGAAGCTGGTCAGGATGGTTCCCCTGGGCAGCGAAATATGGGAGCGGCGGAGGGTATTATTCAGCAGCACGGTATCGCCCAGGATCTTGATAGAGATAGGAAACATGGGCAGGGCGGCGGTATCGAGCCATTTGAGGTATTGCCGGGAGTAGCGGGTGCTGGTATGTCCGCAGCGGATCTTAGCGATGACATAGGTGAGCACGGAACGGAATTCCGGTTCGGTCATGGAGTCGCGCAATTGCCGGAAGCCCCAGTCGAAATAATAGTTCATGCTGTCAGCGGGCGTATGCCAGGACACGCTGGGGTGAGACTCCTGCAGGATGTTGCGGAAGAGGGTATAATCGCGTTCCAGTTTTTCCGCCGGGTATTTCCTGGAAGGAGAAAAGGCGGTCCGGCTGCTTCCGCAGGCGTAACAGAATAAGGTTACCAGCAATACGAAGGAGAGGCGCATTCTATAAAGATAATGGCTACTGTTCTTTAAATGCGTTCCAGCCCTGGGCGGTGATCCTGAATTTATTACCGCCTTTGGTGAGGATATGGGACCCTTCTTCGGGATCGGTCATGTAACCGATTACGCTCACCTGTTCATTGAGGACCAGTTTTTCATGCTGATCCTGGGGGATGGTGAAGAGGAGTTCGTAATCTTCGCCGCCGCTGAGGGCGCAGGCGGTGGGGTCAAGGCCGAATTTGAAAGCAGCCTGCCGGGCATCTTCGTGTATGGGTATCTTTTCTTCGTAGAGCACGCAGCCCAGGCGGCTTTTATCACAGATGTGGAGGATGTCAGAGCTGAGTCCGTCGCTCACATCGATCATGGCACTGGGCAGGATTTCCTTATCGGCAAAAAAGGCGATGATATCCCTGCGGGCTTCCGGTTTGAGAAGGCGCCCCACGATATACGCTTCGTTTTCGAGGTCGGGTTGCACCTGGGGGCTTTCCATCCAGATCTTTTTTTCGCGTTCCAGGAGGGTGAGACCCAGGAAGGCGCCACCGAGGAAGCCGCTGACGCAGATGAGGTCGCCCTTTTTAGCGGTGGAGCGTTGGATGAACTGGTCGGGTACCACTTCACCGATGGCGGTAACGCTGATGATGAACCCGGAGCGGGAGCTGCAGGTATCGCCACCCACCAGGTCAACGCCGTATTGTTCACAAGCAGCCATGACGCCTTCGTAAAATTCATCGAGGGCTTCCACGCTGAATTTGTTACTAACGGCGATGGACATGGTAACCTGAGTAGGTTGGGCGTTCATGGCGTAGATATCGCTGAGATTCACCACTACCGATTTGTACCCCAGGTGTTTGAGCGGGGTGTACATCAGGTCAAAGTGTACGCCTTCCACCAGCATATCGGTAGTGATGACGGTTTGTTTGCCGTAATGGTCGATCACTGCCGCATCGTCGCCCACCCCAAGGATGGAAGAAGAGTTCTGGAATTCAATGTTTTTGGTCAGGTGATCGATGAGGCCGAATTCACCCAGCGAGGAAATTTCTGTTCTTTCTTGCATGGTGCCAGGTTTATATATTACCGTTGATCCATTGAAGCATTTCGTCGTGTATCTTACCGTTAGTGGCCAGCAGGTGGGGCTGGTAGGGAGAATAGTGGTTGCCGTTGAAGTCGGTCACTTTTCCACCCGCTTCTTCCACCATGAGGAAGCCCGCGGCGCTGTCCCAGGCCTGGAGTTTATGTTCGTAAAACCCGTCGAACCGGCCGGCAGCTACCCAGCAGAGGTCGATGGCGGCGGAACCGAGGCGGCGGACGGGAATACCCTTCCGGATAAAGCGTTCAAAGCATTGGAGCGGGCCATTAGGCATATCGAGGTAGGTATAAGGGAAGCCGGTGACGAGGCAGCTGCTGCTGACCTCAGCCTTTTCGCTCACCTGGATGGGCTGGCCGTTGAGGGTGGCGCCCTTACCTTTTTCAGCCAGGTAAAATTCGTTGAAGATGGGGTTGTAGACCGCACCGTGGATCATCTGGCCGTCTTTTTCCACCCCGATGCTGACGCAGCAGATGGGGATGCCGTTGGCGAAGTTTACGGTACCGTCAATAGGGTCGATGATCCATTTATAGTTGGAGCTGGTGGGCAGTTCACCGCTTTCTTCCGTGAGCAGGTAGTGGTCGGGGAATGCTGCCCGGATGGTTTCGATGATGGCTTTTTCCGCGGCATGGTCGGCTTCGGTAACCAGGTTATTGATACCTTCCTTGTTGGTGATGTGGAGGTCTTTGGCGTTGAAGAATTTTTCCAGGACGGCGGCGCCGGCCCTGGTGGCTTTTATTAAAGTTTCCTGTAACATCGGGCAAAGCTAAGTAGCAAAGCCGAAATAAAAATTACCAATAATTTCGCCGTATGCAGTTATCGGTGGTCATTGTCAGTTATAATGTTGGGTATTTCCTGGAGCAGTGCCTGCATGCTGTAAGGCTTGCGGGTGAAGGGTTGACGATGGAGGTAATCGTGGTGGACAATGCCTCATCGGATGGCACGCGGGAGCAGTTGCCGCCCCGATTTCCGGAAGTGAGGTTCCTGTTGAATGCACAGAATGTGGGTTTTGCCAAGGCCAGCAACCAGGGTTTGGAGGTGAGTCGCGGGCAGTACCTGTTATTACTCAATCCCGATACGCTGGTAACGGAACAGGCCTTCCACCGGTGCATCCGTTTCATGGAAGCGCATCCGGAAGCGGGGGCGGTGGGCATGCGCATGTACGATGGCCGGGGTAACTACCTGCCAGAGTCGAAGCGTGGATTCCCGGGCGGACTCAGTTCCTTTTACAAGATGAGCGGGCTGGTGCAGGTGTTTCCCCGGCACCCGGTTATAGCACACTATTACCTGGGACATTTACCCTCCGACCAGGTGCAGGAGGTGGAGGTGCTGGCGGGAGCTTTCCTGATGGTGCGCGGGGAAGTGTTTGCAAAGGTGGGGGGGCTGGACGAGCGGTTTTTCATGTATGGGGAAGATATCGACTGGAGTTACCGCATCCGGGGAGCTGGGTACCGGAATTATTACCTGCCCGATCCCGGAATCATCCATTTCAAGGGAGAGAGCAGTTTGCGGGACCCCGATTATATCCGGCATTTTTACCGGGCGATGGAGTTGTTTGTGGAGAAACATTATCATCACCGGGGTCGGTGGTGGCGGGTGGTGCTGCAACAGGCCATCGGGATACGGATGGCCCTGGCCCGGCTGCTGTGGCGGCCCTCCGGAGGAGCGTCAAATGCCGGCCCGGTGAAGTGGGTATTGGCAGGTGCTGCGGACAGTATTGCAGAAGCCAGGCAGGGACTACCGGCGGGCAGTATCCTGGAGGAACCGCCCTATCCCGGAACGAAAAGACCGGTACCGGAAACCAGCAGCGGCAGGGAGAACTACCGGCTGGGGATATGCATTGGCGAAGGGTTTACGATGGAAGCTGCGCTGGACTATCTGCGGGAGCGGGCGGCAGGGGTGCCTGCCCGGTTTCATTTCCTGGGTAGCCGGGGCTTTGTGGGTAGCGATGACCCCAACAGCCGTGGTGAGACCGTCCTCCTAAAAAAGGAGCCGCTGGTATAAGCTAATTGGTGATATTGAACCCCGAATGAGTATTTTTGCCGTTCACCCAATAAAGCTGTAAAGAGCAATGGCGCTGATTGAGATTACCCTGCCCAAGACGATTGCGAAAGCGTTGCGCCTTCCCGCCAGTTCACCCCGGCGGCAGCAACTGAAGGTGCTGAAAAAGCTGTTGCAGAAGGCGAGGTATACCGAGTTTGGGCAGCATTACCGGTTTGATGAGATCCTGTTGGCCCGCCATATCGGTAAGAGGTTCCAGCAGCTGGTGCCTGCGCACGATTACAATTCCATCTACCGCCAGTGGTGGCATAAGACGCTGGAAGGCAAGCGGGATGTCTGCTGGCCGGGAAAGATCAAGTACTACGCATTATCTTCAGGAACATCGGAGGCGGCCAGTAAGTATATCCCTGTTACAGAAGACCTGCTGAAAGGGAACCGGATCGTAATGATCAAGCAATTGTTTTCTTTGCGGCACTACGATGGCATCCCGTTTGCGAACCTGCGAAAAGGTTGGCTGATGTTGGGAGGCAGTACCGAGTTGCAAAAAAGTACGGGTTATTATGCGGGTGACCTGAGTGGTATAACGGCCAAAAAAGTTCCCTTCTGGTTTACGCCATTTTACAAGCCGGGCAAGAAGATCGCGAAGATGACTGATTGGAACGATAAGATCGATGAGATCGTGGAGCAGGCGCCCAACTGGGACATCAGTTTTGTGGTAGGGGTGCCCGCCTGGATACAGATGTGCATGGAGAAAATCATTGAGCGTTACCAGTTAGACACGATCCATGATATCTGGCCCAACCTCTCTTTTTTTGTGCATGGGGGTGTGTCCTTTGAACCCTATAAAAAAGGCTTTGAACAGTTATTGGCCAAGCCGCTCACCTATATAGAGACCTACCTGGCATCAGAAGGATTCATAGCCTACCAGGACCGGCAGCATTCGGGTGGGGCGATGAAGCTGAGCATCAATGATCATATCTTCTTTGAATTTGTGCCCTTTGACGATCGCAATTTTGATGCGGATGGCAACCTGGTGGCCAATCCCCAGGCCTATATGATCCATGAAGTGGAAGAAGGGCGTGACTATGCGATATTGCTGAGCACGGCGGCGGGCGCCTGGCGTTACCTCATAGGAGACACGGTACGATTTGTGGATGCGGAGCGCTGTGAGATCATTATTACGGGCAGGACCAAACATTTCCTGAGCATGGTAGGTGAGCACCTCAGCGTGGATAATATGAACAAGGCATTGCGCCTGGCCACCGAGGAGTTGAATATATCGGTTCCGGAGTTTACGGTTGCGGGCATTCCGCACGGCAGTTTTTTTGCGCATCACTGGTATGTGGCATCGGACGATGCGGTGGATGCGGAATTATTGCGAAGCCGGATCGACCAGCACCTGAAGGAGTTGAATGATGATTATGCGGTGGAACGGGGAAGTGCCCTGAAGGAGGTTTACCTGGATGTGTTGCCGGAGAGCCGTTTCCTGGAGTTCATGGCCCTGAAAGGGAAGATGGGAGGGCAGCATAAATTTCCGAGGGTGCTGAAAGGAAACATGTTGCAGGATTGGAAGACATTCCTGAACGGTCAATAAGCATATTTTTCAAGCATTCACCATTATCACCCATATATGATAACTGTCAGGCAAGCCACAACGGAAGACATCCCATCGATTGCATACCTGTTCAACCAGTACCGGATGTTCTACAAGCAGGAGGACGATAAGGAAGGAGCAGCTACTTTCCTGCTGGAGCGTACGGAGAACCGTGAGTCGGTAATACTGGTAGCCATGGAAGCCGGGGAGTTCATCGGGTTCACGCAGTTATATCCCATTTTTTCTTCTGTGTCTATGCGTAAAGCCTGGTTATTGAATGACCTTTTTGTACTGGAAACGCACCGGGGCAAGGGTGTGGCCACCGCTTTGCTGGCAGCAGCCAGGCAATTGGCAGTGAATACCGAAGCCAAGTGGCTCTTGTTACAAACCAATCCCTGGAACAAGGAAGCGCAGGCGTTGTACGAAAAAGAGGGATGGGTGCGTGAATCGGATATATTTTACCGTTATGATATCAGCTGATCAGAACCATCCCCGTTTTTTGAACAGCCATAGCATGTAAACCGGGATCAGGAACATGAGTCCCACCGCTATATAAAATCCATAATCGTTGTGGAGGTAGGGGATCTTGTCGAAGTTCATGCCGAAGATACCACCAATAACCGTGGCTGGTGCCAGTACAGAGGTAACGATGGCCATTACTTTCATTACTTCGTTCATGCGCAGGTTGACATTATTGATATAGAGGTCCTGCGTGTTCACCATGATATCACGGTAGTTGTCCACCAGGTCCTGTGCCTGCATGATATGGTCGTATACGTCTTTAAAGTATTTGGTGGTGCGGTCGTCGAGCAGGTCGCTTTCACTACGGATGATACCCCCCACCAGGTCACGTACCGGTATAATGTTACGCCGCAGCACGATCAATTCCTTCCGCAGGCTGCTGATGCGTGCGAGGGAGCGGTTGTTGCTTTGGCGGATCACCTGTTCTTCGAGGTCCTCAATGCGATCACCGAGTTTTTCCATGACCGTGAAGTAATTATCGACGATGAGGTCCAGCATGCTGTAACAGAGATAGTCAGCCGAGCGTTGCCGGATCTTGGCATTCGGCAGACGGAGTTTATCGCGCAGTGGGTTGAAGACGTCGCGGGAAGCATCTTCCTGGAAGCTGATGACAAAATCTTTTCCCAGCACGATGCTGATCTGCTCCTGCTCTACCGTGCCCGACACTTCGTTGAAGTAAAGCATGTTGAGCAGGCAGAAGAGCACGCCTTCCACCTCATCCATTTTTGGGCGCTGGTGCATGCTCAGGATATCTTCCACCAACAGCGGGTGAATGCCGTAGTGATCACAGATGGCTTCCACATCGGCTTTGCGGATGCCGTCCACATTGATCCAGCTGATGCGGTTACTGTTGAGGAAGGAGAAAACCGGTTGTACTGTGTTGAACTCCTTTTCTTCCAGGAAGGAGGTGTTGTAATCGTAGACATAAGCCCTGACTTCACGGGCTTCTTCCCGAACCGGGATGATGGTGGGGTTGACGTGCAGGATCTGCTTGGTGCGATGCGTACCAAATAAGTGATTCAGTCCCAGGAAACGCAGGTAACGCCTGGTAGGTTTTGTGATGGCTTCGTTGATGACTTCGCGGATCATTAAAATGAAATTACTAAATGGTTGGCTCTTATGGGTTATTTTTACACACTCTAACGGCCGTATGACAGAAGCATTTATCAAAGGATTGGCATTGGGCTGTATTCTCGCCTTATCAGTTGGCCCCGTGATCTTCACCATCATCAAACAAAGCCTGAATAATGGGAAAGAGGGGGGCATGAGTTTTGTGGCGGGGGTATGGGTGAGTGATATATTGCTGGTATTTGTGAGCAATGCATTTTCAGAATGGGTACGGGCTTTGCTGGAGTACAAGAAAACGATCGGGTATATCGGCAGCATCTTCCTGATCGGGATGGGGTTGTTTTACGTGTTCCTGAAGCGGGTGAAGCTGAATACAGATGCCAGCGGGTTGGAGCAGCGTTTCCGCAAGCGGGATATGGCCAAGATATTTACGTCGGGATTTTTGATCAACACGTTAAATCCAAGTGTCATATTGTTCTGGCTGATCAATGCCACGGCCTTTGCCGTTACTCATAGCTGGAGCCAGCGCCTCGTGATATTTTTCACCTGCATGGGAGTAAATATTATTGCGGACATACTAAAAGTTTTGATGGCGGGAAAGCTGCGTAAAAAGCTGACCCTGCACAATCTTTCGGTGGTCAACAAGATCAGTGGCGTGATACTGGTAGGTTTTGGGGTGGCGTTGTTATGGGGAGTAGCCTACCTTTCGGACAAAGTTTAATACGATCCAGATGCGGGAGACCTTTATATGTTTAATATTATTAGTGTCAGCTTCCGGTGTGCTGCGCGGGCAGGGGCAGATGGAAGATTTCATCAGCCTGAAGCGGCCCGACGGCCGGCATGTAGGTTCTTATTTCAAGGGGAGCCGCATCGATTTCCAGCGGGTGAACGGTCAGCGTATAGACGGCACCGTTGAAACGGTGAGGAACGATTCCGTTTTTATACGCGAGTGGCAGGTACAAACGTTTATGACCAGTTTTGGTACCACCCGGGTGGATACGGTGGGATCTTTTCTGCATCGCATGCACTACACTGATATCTTCCGGATATTCCCTGCCAGGAGGGAAGGTTTCCGGTATGTGCGCAACGGCCTTGTTTTTATGATTGGAGGTGCGGGTTATGCGTTGCTGAACGTGGTAAACGGAGCATATTTTGATGCGCCCATTAATGAAGACGGCAACCTGCGGTCTTTGGCCATAGCGGGCGGTGTGTTTGCCGGCGGATTTATTCTTAACCGTATCTATCGCGGTAAGGTGAAGAAGGGCAAGCTCTATAAGATCGTATATGTAAAGATGACGGGTAAATAGAAGCGGCCGGTTTTTGTCTGGTTTTTATATCTTGCGCACTGCTAAACTGCAAGATCCTTCGTGAAAACAAAAGGTTTGATACCACGTACCTGGCGCTTCCTTAAAAAGCTATTCCTGATCCTATTCTTCGGGCAATTTCTCTATATCATTATCCTGAAGTGGATCAATCCCCCTTTTACCATAACGCAATTAAGTGAATGGATCAGCGGTTACGGGTTGAAGCGCGACTATGTGGATTTTGAGGAAATGTCGCGTCCTGCGAAACTGGCAGTGATTGCTTCAGAGGACCAGAAGTTCCCGGATCACGGGGGTTTTGACTGGAAGCAGATCGAGAAGGCGATGGACCACAATGACCGGCGGCCCAACAAGATCCGGGGCGGATCTACCATCAGCCAGCAGACGGCGAAGAATGTGTTTCTGTGGCAGGGCAGGAGCTGGACGCGCAAGGGGCTGGAAACCTATTTCACTTTCATGATCGAAAAGATCTGGGGGAAGAAAAGGATCCTGGAGATGTACCTCAATGTAATAGAAATGGGACCGGGAGTATTCGGAATAGAAGCGGCGGCGCAGCATTACTATAAGAAGCCAGCCAGTGCCCTGAATCGCTCGGAAGCTTCTCGCATAGCGGCTTGTTTACCGAATCCCAAGAAATTCTGTGTGCAGCCGGCAACACGCTATGTAACGGCAAGGGGATATGCCATCCAGCGGCATATGAATAACCTGTCAAATGATTCTGGTATTGTGCGCATCATTGACCTGCCGCGGGTCCGTTCGAAGAAATGACCTCCAGTTGCAGTGCAGCACTGTTCTGGCTGTACAGTTCCGGCAGGGCGGAGGGTAATCCAATTTTAGCGCGATAGTTACCTGCCGGAAGTTCTACCTTACCTGTATTAGCCCGCCATATTTCTTTTTCTTTTACGAGTTGCAGGGGTACTCTCACCTGCAGGCCCTCATTGCCCTGGATATCGAGCACTGCCTGCAGGGCAGCAGGTCCTGAAAGCAGGCGGGTGGCCGCACTATCCGGGAAGATCGAGAGGGTAAAACTGCCGGTAGCATTGCGGTTGATGAGGAGCTTATTTTCCAGAAGCCGGAACCGCAGCCAGCTGTTACTGCGGAAGTCCTGCACTACTGCGCCGAAGGTTTTTCCCTTTCGTGTTTCCATAGGAATGCTACCCGGGAATTGCTCAACGCGGGTATCGGCAACAAAAACGGTGCGCCCCTGCCATTCCTTTTCGATGGGCCAGAAATTATAATTATTGCGGCGATAGGTGGTGGTATTGAGAGCAAAGGCGGTATCACCGGAATAGAACCAGTACTTGGAGGGCCGCTGGTAACTGTTGAGAAAGACAACAGGAAGACCCTTTGCATTTTCGCGGATGACGCGGGCGTTATGAGGATTGCCGTGCATTTCATCGCGGAACCGGGCTGTGAGGGGTTCTATGTCGGTGATCATGTAAGCGCGAACGAGAAGAACCAGGACCAGTGCCAGCGGCAAGAGGCGGAATACCCAACGGGCATGTTTATCCGAACCGGTTAGCCAGGCGTGTGAAAGGATGAGCAGGGGTACGAGGGCAGGAACGGTCCAGTTAGCCTCTACACGGCCTTTGAGGGTGCTGATGAGAAAAAAGCCATAGATGCCCCAGAGGCTGAACTGGAGTGCTTTAGCGAAAAGGTCGCTGGTCCGGAATTTCCCGGCGGCATACAGCAGCAACCAACCGATCAGTGGGCCTGCCAGCAGCACTTGTCCGGCCAGGTATTCAAGGCTGAAGGCAAATTTGTATTCCGGTGCATTTCTTTCTTTCAGGTGGTACATCACTGAGGGGAAGTCGTTGATGTATTGCCACCAGAGGTGGGGAGCAAAGAGCAGTGCTCCGAAAATGGCTGCCAGCCAGGCTTTGCCCTGGAATATTAATTTTCGGTTGCTCATGAAAGTGAAAAAGATGATCAGGATGCCGTGGTATTTGCTGTACAGCATAAGGCTCATGACCAGTCCAAGTGCAAGGGAATGGAACAACGAAGCATGTTGCAGGAAGCGGCGGTATTGCCAGAAGAAAAGGGCGGTGAAAAAGGTGAGTGGAATATCCGGTACGGCCAGGATACCTCCAATCTGCAAAACCCCCATGGAAAAAGCAATGGCATAAAAAAGCCGGTCGTTTTTTCGGAGCAGCATTTGCTGGATCAGCAGCAGGGTACCGGTATTCATGAGGGCCATGAAGAGCCGGACACCCAGTTCGTTGTGGAACAGTGCATAACCGGCCCTGATCAGGAGGGCGATCATGGGCGGGTGGTCAAAATATCCCCAGTCGGGATACCGGGAGAAGACCCAGTAATAAGCTTCATCGTCCAGCAGTTCGGTGCCATAAGATTGGATGAGGTTAAGTAACAACCAGGTGGTATAGAACCAGGTTTTGGGAAATTGCCGGATGGAATGCCGAAGCTGCTGTATCATGAAGGATCAATAAGGCACAAAAGTAATGCGCATTATCGAAGTAGGAGTCGGTCGGTTGCTGTAACTGCATTTTGAAGTCGCACTTCGTCTGACCCGGTGATAACCTGCCATGGAGTGGATTGGTGAACGAGCATGTCGTGGTACATATGAAAGAGTTTCTTTCGCGATTCGAGGTCGGGGTATTCGCGGAGTTCATCTTTTTTCCAGGGCAGGTCGGTATGGGTGAGCAGGTAGCCATCGTATTTACGGGTGGCGATCTGTTCGAGGATGAAGGGGTGACACTTTCCGAAAACGTATTCCGACCAAACCTTCATGACCATCATGTCTGTATCGATAAACAGGAGGGCTTCACGGGCGGGGCCGGGGTGTGATTCCAATTCGTTTTTCAGCGCCAGAGTATTTTCGTCTTCCAGTTGCAGTTGTCCGCGGGCGATGGTGAGCAGGTCTTCATAACGGTAATCCATACCCTTTTCCAAAAGGTATTGCCGGGCGAATTCGGGGGACCAGCGGGTAGGGTGATCAGCGGCATAATGGCCTGCCAGTGCTTCGCACAGCGAGCTTTTCCCGGTGGATTCCGGACCGATGATCACGATTTTTTTAACCATTACTTGCAAAGTTGAAGCAAATACCGGCTTTAATTGTCACAGAAATCAAATATTAGTGGTAGAGCTTTGGGTGACGGCTTTCTTTTTCCAGGACAGCAGTCCCACTACGGCCAGGATGAGCAGCACGAGAAACTGGAAGCTTGTGAAGACATATCCCTTAATAAAATAGAGGGGTATAGAAGCGATATTGGTAAGGATCCACCAGTGCCAGTTCTCCACTTTTTTGCGGGCCATGAGCCACATGCCGGTATAGGCGCTGGCGCTGGCCAGTGCATCGGCCCAGGGGATGGCTTCGGGTGCGAAGGATCTTTTAAGCCAGGTGAGGGCCATATAAATGACCAGGTAGCAGGCCAGGAAAAAGAGCGCCTGGTATTGCAGTTCCCGCCGGGTAGACCAGGTGATGTGCAGGGTATGTTCGTGTTGCTGGTTGCGCCTGGACCAGAGGATCCAGCCATAGATGCTCATGATGGTATAGTAGAGGTTAACGCTGGCTTCGCCAAAAAGATGGCCCTTCATGCTGAGGTAGATGTAAATAATGGTGCTTACCATTCCTACGGGGTATACCAGTATTTTTTCTTTCCAGCTAAAGTAGACGCTGCTGATACCAGCCACCACAGCGATGAACTCGAGGGTGGTAGTATGCCTCAATCCATCTATAAATTGTTGCCATACCGATAAGATCATGCTTAAAAATGCACCAGAATTTTTAGATTGCCTGAAATTGTTTCCATGAAGATTGCTGTATTAGGATCGGGAATGGTGGGAAGGACCATGGCGCTGGACCTGGCCACGCGACACGAAGTTACTGCCTTTGACCTGCAGGAGGAGCCGTTGCAGCTCCTCCAATCCCTGGATCCGGGGATAAGGGTTGTGCGGGCAGACCTTTCAGCCTTTGAGCAATATGCGGGATGGTTAGCGCCTTTTGACCTGGTAGTTACAGCCGTGCCCGGATTCATGGGATATCGTACCCTGGAAGCGGTGATAGGTGCCGGAAAGGATGTTGCCGATATCTCCTTTTTTCCCGAGGACGCCTTGCAGCTGGATGCCATAGCCCGGCGGGCAGGTGTAACCGTTATAACCGATGTGGGGGTGGCTCCCGGGATGAGTAATTTGATCCTGGGACGGTACAATGAGATGATGGCTGTGAGCAGTTTTGAATGTTATGTAGGAGGGCTGCCAAAGATCCGCAGGAAGCCCTTTGAGTATAAGGCACCCTTTTCGCCTATAGATGTCATTGAGGAATATACGCGACCGGCGCGGTTGAAAGAGAACGGCCATATCGTGGTGAAGCCGGCCCTTTCTGAAAGGAGTTATATGGATTTTGAAGGGATCGGTACGCTGGAAGCCTTCAATACCGACGGATTACGCAGCTTGTTGCATACCATGGCGCATATACCTAACCTGAAGGAACAGACGCTGCGATACCCTGGTCATATTGATCTCATACTTGCCCTTCAACAGGCAGGATTTTTTGATGATGAGGCCATGGATATCAACGGAGTTCGCATACGTCCAATTGATGTGAGTACGCGGATACTGTTCCGGGAGTGGAAGCTGGAGCCCGGAGAAGAGGAGTTTACGGTGATGCGGGTGATCGTGGACGGTATACAGGATGGCAAGGCCGTGCGGGTGGAATACAATTTGCTGGACCGATACGATGTGGCGGGAGGTACCAGTTCCATGTCACGCACAACGGGATATACCTGTGTAGCAGCTGCGGAGCTTATTCTGGGAGGGATGTTCCGGGAGAGGGGGGTATTTCCGCCTGAGCTGGTGGGCAGGGATGCCCGTTGTTTTGATTTCGTGCTGGCTTATCTGGAAGAACGGGGGGTCAGGTGGCGGAAGTCAGCAGGATGAAGTATCTTTAATCCCCGTCCTACATCATCAACAACAATAAATACAATCTTATGATCAGAAATGCAACTGCCGTTTGGAACGGTTCAGGTAAAGAGGGTAACGGACATCTTACAACGCAAAGCGGGGTATTGAGTGAAACACAGTATTCTTTCAGCTCCCGTTTTGAGAGTGGCATCGGCACCAACCCCGAGGAGCTGGTAGCGGCTGCCCATGCCGGTTGTTTCACCATGAAGCTCAGTTTTGTGATCGGTGAAGCGGGATTCACGCCGCAGTCGCTCAACACCAAATGCGAGATCACTTTTGAAAATGGTGCCGTTACCAAATCGCACCTTACGGTAGAAGGGAAGGTTCCCGGAATGAATAAGGAGCAATTTGATGCCGCGGTTAAGAATGCCGAGCAGAATTGCCCCATTTCCAAGTTATTGAATACCGCTATCAGTTCAGAGGCAACATTAGTATAAAGCACTTTTTAAGTTATACCGTATATCCTGCGGGATCAGCAATTTTACGAGCGGCCGTCATACAATGATGGCCGTTTTTTTGGTTCCTGTATTAAGTCAGCAGCACTTTCACCGCCATGGCCGCCAGCAGCAGGGCGATCAGCCAGCCAGTCATACCAAGCCATTTCGGATGGTGGTAACCGGTATTTGTCTTTAGTTTCTGTGCTGCCAGCAGGAGGATGGCAAGGGCAACAGGTAAAATGAATCCATTAATGGTACCGGCCCAGACAAGGATCTTTACCGGGTTACCGGCGAAAAGAAAGGTGATGGCGGAAATACCTATAAAGGAGGCCACCAGCAGGGGCTGCCTTTTACGGAAGGCGGGGTGCCAGTTCAGCAGGAACGAGATCGAGGTAAAAGCCGATCCCACTACGGAGGTGATGGCTGCGCTCCACATGACGATACCGAACAGCCGGAAACCCGTTTCACCGGCTGCTTTCCGGAAAACATCGGCTGCGGGGTTGGTCTTGTTGAGGGAGAGGGAAACGGATACTACTCCCAGGGCGGCCAGGAACAGCAGTACGCGCATGAGCGACGCTGTTAGAATGCCACTAATGGCAGCTTTGTTCACCTCTTGAGGAATAAATGCGGCACCCTGGTTATTGAGGAGCAAGCGATGAGCTCCGGCAAAGCAGATATAGCCTCCGACGGTTCCTCCAACAACAGTAATGATAGCGGTAAAGCTGACCTGTTGGGGCAGGAAGGTCCGGTAGAGTGCTTCGCCCAGCGGGGGTCCGGAGGCCACAGCCACGAAGAGGGTGAGGCCAATCATCAGCAGTCCCAGTATCTTCACGAACCAGTCCATGGCCAGCAGGGCATTTTTACCAGATAGTAGCAGGATGGCCAGTAAAGCGCTGATGACCGCACCCATACGGTTATCCATCCCTGTTACCACTTCCAGACCCAGCCCGGCCCCGGCGATATTCCCGGTATTAAATGCCAGTCCACCCGCAACGATCAGCAGGGAGAGGAGTTTACCCATTCCTGGCAGCAGTCCTTCCGCTATTTCCTGGGCGGGCTTATTGGCGGCGGTGATAATGCGCCATATATTCAGCTGTACGCCGATATCGAGGAGGATGCTAACCAGGATCACAAAGCCGAAGCTGGCGGTAAGCTGCTGGGTAAAAACGGTGGTTTGGGTCAGGAAGCCGGGGCCGATGGCGGAGGTGGCCATCAGGAAAGCAGCTCCCCAGAATACGGATTGTCGGTTCCTGTTCATGCGGGGGGGTGAATGCTGATGGATTCGGATAGCATGGCATGGTGGAGGGCGCGGGCAAATTCGGGTGCATGCGCGCCATCACCGTGGATGCAGATGGTATCGGCCCGCAGGGATAGGAGGGTACCATCTGTTGCTTTCACTTTTTGTTCTTTCACCAGCAGGAGGGCCTGGGCGGTTGCTTTGGCGGTTTCGGTGATGAGGGCGTTGGGTTGGGTGCGTGGGGTAAGCAATCCTTCGCTGTTATAGGTGCGGTCGGCAAATACTTCGGAAGCGGTTTGCAGTCCGGCTTTTTCCCCGGCTTCCACCAGCCGGCTTCCGGCCAGCGCATACAGCAGGAGGGAGGGGTCGAAGTCATGGATGGCGGTGGCGATCACTTTTGCCAGCTGCGGGTCGGTAGCGGCCTGGTTATAGAGCGCGCCGTGCGGCTTGACGTGGTGCAGGGGAACTTTTTCGGCTTTGCAAATGGCGGCGAGGGCCCCCACCTGGTAGATGATGAGGGCGTACAGGTCGCGCGGGGCCACCTGCATGATACGCCGGCCAAAATGTTCGCGGTCGTCCCAGGAAGGGTGGGCCCCAATGGCAACGCCCTGTTTTTTTGCCAGCTGAACCACGGAAAGCATGGTAGCCGGGTTGCCCGCGTGAAATCCGCAAGCGATGTTAACCGAGCTGATGAGGGGCATGATGGCCGTTTCGTTACCCATGCCTTCGCCCAGATCGCAGTTGATATCTATAACAGTATTACTCATGCGAAATACAGTTCATAGTCGTGGCAGAGTTTCAGGTAAGAAGATTCCTTTTCCAGCAACAGGGCCTGGGCTTCTTCGGCACTAATGCGCCGGAAATGCAGTTGTGAGCCAGGGGAATGCTGAGCCAGCAGGGGGAGGTCGGCTGCGATCACCTGCCCGATGCCGGGGTAGCCACCGGTTGTTTGAGCGTCGGCCATGAGTACCAGCAACTGCCCGTCGGGGCTCACCTGCATGGTGCCCGGAACCACGGCAGCCGATACCAGTTCCTTGTTTTCACGGTTCTGCAGTATGGGTCCGTTAAAGCGATATCCCATTCGGTTAGACATGCCGGTTAATTCAAAACTTTCCGATTCCAGCAACTGCCTGGCGGCATCTGTGAATGAGGAAAAGTGGTGACCCGGAAAGAAGCGTATGGTGTTAACCGAATAATCGGGAATAGCGGTATCGGACAGCCGAAAATGGGTATGTTGGGATGGGCTGGACAGCTGGCTAATGATCTTTTCGGCAATGGGGGTATGCAAAACGGCTATGGGCAGCAGGTCGCCGGATCGAAGCAGGCGGCCTTCCCAGCCGCCGAATGCAGCCAACAGGTTGGTGCTGCGGCTCTCCAGGACGCGGGGAGTCCGGATTCCGCCGTGCACCGCCAGAATGGCGATGCCGCCTCCTGAAGGAAGGAGTTGAAGGGTGTCACCGGAACGGAGCAGGTGCGGTTGCCAGAAAGCGGCCGGCCGTTCATTAATGAAGAGGTTAAAACCTTTGCCGCCCACGGCAAACAGCAGGGTGGTCTGGCAACTGATGCTGAAAGCACCGGCGTTGATCTCGATCACCGCTTCACCCGGTTCATTGCCTACCAGCATATTAGCCAGCCGGCTGGCGCTGGTATCCATAACACCGCCGTGGCTGATACCCATGTTGCGGAAGCCCTGTCGGCCCATATCCTGGATGGTGGCAATGCCCGACTTAATGATTTTCATATTGGTTAAGGTAATTAAAAGTATAGGCGTCGATGCGACTGAAGCGAACGCGATCGCCGGCTTTGAACAGGCAGGGTTCGGGGTCCTGTACGTTAAAGAGGCGAATGGGTGTTCTCCCGATGATATTCCAGCCTCCCGGGGAGTGGAAAGGGTAGATGCCGGTTTGTTGTCCGGCGATACCCACTGAGCCGGCGGGGACCCGGATGGCGGGTGTGGCCTTGCGCGGTGTATCCAGGGCCGGGGGCAGGATACCCATGTAGGGGAAACCGGGTGTGAAGCCTACCATAAAGACGTAGAAAACCTGGCTGGTATGGAGGCGGATAATGGTTTCGGTATCGGAACCGTGGAAGGCGGCTATGGTTTCCAGGTCAAAGGCATAAGGCATATCATAGCATACCGGGATCAGGTGTTCGCGACTTTGGGGAAGGCCCGTGGTTTGCTTTTCGTGCAAGGGGGGTGGGTCTCCCAGGGAGGTGGCCATGCCTTTCAGCCATTGGGTAACAAAGTCGAGGGGCAACCGGGAAGAAGCTTCATACACCCGGACGGGATCAAAAAAAACGGTCAGCGTATTAAAGGCGATGGACACTTCGGTAAAGCCCTCAAAGGGGAGGTTCCGGATCTTCTCCTGGAGTAAGAGTAGCTCCCGGTGCAGTGCCACGCGGATCTCTTCGCCATACTGCAGGGTTACGGCCGATTCGGAGAGCGGAAATATGGTAACGGAGATGGGCAATGGTAAATGAAAAATTTTACTAAATAGCCGCATCAATTTACATAAAAAAGGCTGTCCCGTTAACGGGACAGCCTTTCACCCTAACGGGAATTTATTTATTCGGCTTCCGCCACCACTTCTTTTACTTCCGGGATCATGCGTTTCATCATCCCTTCGATACCAGCTTTCAGGGTGATCATGCTGGAGGGGCATCCGCTGCAGGAGCCCATAAGCATCAGGTTCACCACGCCGTCGTTATAGCTCCTGAACTGGATGGCACCCCCGTCCATTTCAACAGCGGGTTTCACATAGTTCTCGAGCAGCTCCTTGATACGTTTTACTACGTCGTCGTCGTCGGCCAGCACTTCGTTGCTACCCTGGGGTTTGATAGCGGCCACCTCTTCTTCGTTCACGACAACCTTGCCCTCTTCGAGGTAGTCTTTCAGGAACTGGCGAATGGAAGGGATGACATCGTTCCATTCGGTTTCACTGGTTTTGGTAAGGGTCACGAAATTACTGGCGATGAATACACTTTTGATGAAAGGAAAGCCAAACAGCTCGGTGGCGAGGGGGGATGGTTTGGCGCTTTCCATATCGGGCAGGTCGATGCTTTTACCGGGGTACAGGAGTTTGTTGGCCACAAACTTCATGGTTTCCGGGTTAGGCGTCATTTCTGTATAGATGCTGATAACGGGATTTCCAGTCTTGATCATAATTCAACTGATTTACATGCAAAAATAACAAAATGCAGGCAGCCATGTTTGTGAAATGCGGAAAACTTGAGGATGGCTGGAGTCAGGGAGGCAAAAGCGGTATTAAATACTCAGTGGTTGCAATCGGAGCTGTGGCAATGGTTGGCGGCACGGCAGAGCTGGTAGTTCCGGATGTGCGCATACACGATCAGTGCCACGGCGGGCGGCAGGAAAAAGAGCTGCTGCTGGTGCCATACCTGTTTGGCCAGCAGGAAGAGGAATCCCAGCAGGAACAGGAGGGCGGGACCGGGGCGGTGGTGGTGCCGGAAATAGCTGTGGTAAAAACTATGGGCTCCCACGGCGAAAGCCAGGAATATCATAAAGTATTCAAAACCATGGTTTTCGATGATATTAATACCGAAAACGGGCAGGCTGGTGAGCAGCAGGGGCAGCACGGCGCAGTGGATGGCGCAGGCAACAGAGGCGGCAATGCCCAGAACGTCGTAATTAATCTTAACTGGCATAAGGAGGGCAAAATTAGCCCGATGCAACTTTGTTGCAAAATAATTCTTCTTTCCCACCTAAATTTGCAGCATGAATAAGAAGACGCTGTTCTATGTAGGATTCTTCGTGTTATTGTCTGCCGGTTTTTTGTATGCGATGACCCGATTCATTCCGGGCTTCGGGGATGTGAAAATGCCGGTTTTAAGTTATGTGCAACCCTTCCAGTTCCTGGACCAGAACGGGCAGGAGTTCACCCAGCGCGAGGTGGATGGCAAGGTGTATGTGGCGGAGTATTTCTTTACGACCTGCGAGGGTATTTGTCCGAAGATGAATAATAACATGCGGAAAGTGTATGACCA
The DNA here is from genome assembly GCA_965649495.1 of uncultured Flavihumibacter sp. GTDB lineage: Bacteria > Bacteroidota > Bacteroidia > Chitinophagales > Chitinophagaceae > Flavihumibacter. The sequence continues at coordinate 33,544 of CBFGLD010000006.1, forward strand.
GTATAAAAATGAGGAAGGGTTTATGATCCTTTCGCATTCTGTGGATCCGGAGACCGATACGGTGGGTCGGATGCGGGTGTATGCGGACAGCATGGGGGTGAACGGCGGCAACTGGCATTTCCTGACGGGCAGGAAGGACAGCCTGTACTATGCGGCGAGGGTCAGTTATTTGCTGGACGACCCGAAGAATAACAATGAGAAGATCGAGGATCAGTTCATCCATACGCAGTTCTTTGCGCTGGTGGATAAATCCGGGCGTGTGCGGCGGATCTACGATGGGCTGAAGTCAGAAGAGGTGACGGCATTGATCAACGATATCCCGGAACTACTAAAGGAGCCGGCGGCTACGGGCACGGGCGCGCGATTGGGCGGGGGTGCTTTTCAATAAAGTATTAACCAAAAGAGCAATGCGGGAAGCCATACAGACGATCCTGAAACAAAATCAGTTAAGCATCACCGGTAGCCGGGTACGGATACTGGAGCTGTTCCTGGAAAAGGAGGGAGCTTTAGCGCACGGTGACATTGAAAAGCGGACGGGTGAGAAATTTGACCGCGTTACGGTTTACCGCACGCTGCAGGTCTTCCTGAACAAAGGCATCATACATACCATACCCACTACGGATAACAGTATCCGTTATGCACTATGCAAGGACGATTGTGTGGAGGGGCATCACCACGACAACCATGTACATTTTGTTTGCCAGCAGTGTGGGAATACTGTTTGCCTGGATGGGGTTACGATACCCTCCATCACGTTGCCGGAGGGGTTTAGTTCCAGCCAGGTAGAGATGGTGGTGAGTGGAATTTGCCGGAAATGCGCCAAAAAATAAAGCCCCGATGTAGACACACCGGGACTTTTGGTTAAGGCTCTGATTAGTAGCTATTTTAGAAGAAGCGGTTGTGCTTCTAAGTGTTTTCCTGTACAAATATATTGTGAATAATCAATACTTGCAAACTTTTTGCATACCACAAAGTGGGTATTTTTTGTAAAAACTAGACCCTGTTCAACTCTTTTTCTACAAATTCCATTAATGTTTTAACACGGTCCGGGCCCAAGTCAAAGCGAATGCCTGCGGCCTGGTACAATTCCGGCAGGGTGCGGGTTCCACCCAGCGCCAGGGCTTTCATATAATTATCGAGGGCTTGTTCCTTGTTTTCGCGGTATTGCATCCACATGGCGATAGCGCCCAGTTGCGCGATACCGTATTCTATATAATAGAAAGGCACTTCGAAGAGGTGAAGTTGTCGCTGCCAGCCGTATTTACGGAATTCTTCCAGCCCGGAGAAGTCGATGACCCCGGTTGAAAATTCCTCGTTAATCTCCATCCATTTGGCAGCACGTTCTTCCGGGGTATGAGTAGGGTTTTCGTATACCCAATGCTGGAATTTATCGATGATGGCGATCCAGGGGAAGATGGTGATCACGCGTTCCAGCTGGTGTTCGCGGGCCCTGGCCAGTTCTTCTTCCGATTGGAAAAAGGCAGTCCAATGATCCATGCTGAACAGTTCCATGCTCATGCTGGCCACTTCGGCGATCTCCATGGGGTATTCCTTGAAAGCGCTGAGTTCCAGGGGGTGTGCCAGGAAGGAGTGGATGGCATGGCCGCCTTCGTGAACCATGGTGGTAACGTCGTGCATCTGGCCGGCGGCATTCATGAAGATGAAGGGAGCGCCGGTTTCGGCAAGGGGACAGTTATATCCGCCGGGGGCCTTACCCTTCCGGCTTTCCAGGTCGAGCCTGCCCATTTCTTTCATGGTTACCAGGCAGTCTGCAAAGAAAGGCCGCAGGCTGCGAAAGCAGGCAATGGTCTTTTCCAGCAGTTCCTCACCCGTTTTGAAAGGGTGCAGGGGTTTAACGCCTTCCGGTTCGGCTTCAGTATCCCAGGGGCGAAGGTTGTCCAGGCTTAATTTTTCCTTTTTCTTCCGGTAGATCTCTGCCACCAGGGGAACCACGTGCTGGCGAACCGCATCATGGAAAGCGAAGCAGTCTTCCTTGGTATAATCGAACCTGCCCATATCCGCAAACTTATAATCGCGGAAGTTGGCGAAGCCTGCGTTGATGGCCACCTGGTGGCGCTTTTGGATCAGCTGGCTGAAGAGGTCGTTCAACTGTTCACGGTCTGCATACCGGCGTTCCTGGATCTTGTGGTATACTTCCTCCCGTTTGTTGCGGTGGTGGTGTTCCAGGAACTTACTGGCCTGCTGCAGGGTATATTCCTTACCATCAACAGTAACCGACATTTTACCCGAGATGACACCATATTGTTGCGCCATCACACTCAGTTCTGCCTGCAGGGGGATGTTTTCCTCACGGAAAAGGTCAATCGATTTTTTAACACTTCTGAGATAGGTGAAATACTGTTGCTGGTCGAGGTCCCTGGAGTAAGGATTTTCGATGAGCTTACGGTTGAGCTTATCCGCAAAGGGCTGCATTTTGGGTTGGATCTCCATGACGAAGAAGGTGAAAGCGTCTTCCAGCTCTTTGTTTTCCGTGTCGCAGGTCATGCGGATCTGGCGCCAGCAGGCATCTTCACTGACCACGGCCTCCAGTTCGGAGCAGTCCTTCATCCATTTTTCCAGTTCCAGTCCGGAGAGCAGGGGCCTTTCCGAAAGTTCCACGAAATAAGGTTCCAGGGCTTCCCAGGTGGTGATGCGGAAATCCGCCGGCAGGTATTGCCGGGCAGGAGGGGTGAGGTGTGCGGTAGGCGTCATGTCCAACTTTTTTAGTCTTCCTTTTTTTTCCTGGCAGCCTTTTTAGGCTTTTCTTCTGATGCAGTTTCTTCTTCCGTTGTCTCCTTTTTAGGTGCGGCCTTTTTCTTAGCGGTTTTGGCTGGTTTCTTTTCTTCACTGCCGGTTGCTTCGTTGCTGGCTTCCACGGCGGCTTCTTCTACGGGTTCAGCGGGTTCTTCCCCTGCCGGCTCACTGAGTTTGATGGCGATGCCTGCTTTTTTCAGCACTTCAAACCACTTCACCATTTTCTTCATATCGCTGGAGTATACCCGATCAAAGTCCATTTCCGGAAATACCGATTTGAAATAGGCTTTGAGGGCGGCGGCGTCTTTGCCATCTGGAAGGGAATCCCCGTTGTTTTCCATGGCCTGGAACACTTCCACGAGGTTTACGTTATCGCGGACGGTATATATCTCAATGCTCTCGAGGTGAGAGAAGTTATGCACGCGGGAAGAAACGAACCTTGTAGTCTTATCGTCGAGGGAACGCACGATGGCGCCATCTGTCTTGCTGGCTACCAGTTCAAATAAACCGGGCATCCCGGTCACGGCAATGATTCTGTTGTATTCCATAAATCAAAATTATAAGGGAGGTGCAAGATACGGCAAATCAGCCATCCATCCATTGCCGGAAGCCGGCGGACTGTTCGCTGCTGACCACTACTTCCTCGCTGGCAGCGGGTTCCAGCTCCACCAGCAGTTTTCCTTTTCCCTGGGAGCGGAGTTTGCGGATGGCGTTGATGTTCGCCAGGTATTTCCGGTTGAGGCGGAAAAACTGGGCGGGGTCCAGGTCTTTTTCCAGTTCGGCCAGGGATTTGTCGAGCAGGTGTTTTTGCCCTTCATTGTCCACCAGGCAAACGAGTTTATGCGTGGCATAGGCCCAGGCGATATCTTCCGAGCGCAGGCTGAAATAGTCGGCCCCCCTTTTGATCAGGAATCGTTTTTTAAATGCCGGGGGCTGCTGTCTCCACCGTTGCAGTTGTTCGAGGGAGGCAGCGAAATGCTGTTTGAGGGATTCGTATTTGCGCAGGGCGGCATCCAGTTTTTCCTGTGAAACCGGTTTCAGCAGGTAGTCGATACTGTTATACTCAAACGCTTCCTGCCAGTAGTTATCATAGGCGGTGCAGAAGATCACGGGGCAATCGATCCTTACGAGGTCAAAGAGGCGGAAGGATTGCCCGTCGCCCAGTTCAATATCCATTAAAATAAGATCGGGATGCGGGTTTGCCTGCAGCCAGTCCACGGCGTTCCTGAGGCTGTTAACCATTCCGGTGACCGTAACCGTCAGAGCAGACCTTTCCAGAGCTGCCACCAGTTTTTCTGCGGCGGGGATTTCGTCTTCAACTATCAGGATATTCATAGTGGTGCCTTTAATTCATTGAAGTGCCAGGAGGGGAAGTTTCACGAGGAAGTGGTTGTTGCCGGCAATGATATCGATGTTGCCGGCGGTGATAAGTTTATAGCGTTCGCGCAGGTTTTTGAGGCCGATGCCATTGGATTCCCGGTCGGTACGCCGTTCGCGGACGGCGTTGCTGAAAGAAATGGTATTGTCCTGGATGCTGATACTGACCAGCAGGGGTTCCTGGCGGCTGAATTCGTTGTGTTTGATAGCGTTTTCGAGCAGCAGCTGGAGGCTGATTGGAGGCAGCAGCCAGCGGTTACGATCGGAATCCCCGATGTTACAATCCAGATGCAGGGCGTCTTCGAAGCGGATCCGGAGCAGGGCGAAATAATTCAGCAGGAAGTTCAGTTCCTCGTCGAGCAGCACCAGGTCGCGCCCTTTGTTTTGTAATATGTAACGGTACACGTTGGCCAGGGTATCGTTGAAGTGGCGGGCCTTAGCGGGTGAGGCATCGATCAGGTGGCTGAGGGTGTTGAGCGAGTTGAAGACAAAGTGCGGGTCCAGCTGGTTTTTAAGCACTTCCAGTTCTGCTTCGGCGCGGGATCTTTCCAGCTGGGCATTCAGCAGCATTTCGGATTCCGATTCCTTGACCAGGAAAACGGTTTCGTATACGTGAACGATGAAGACCACGGCCAGCAGGATGATCAGGGTGGTTTGCATGACGGTATCCCACTGGATGGTACCGTTCAGGAAGAGGTGGTACCATCCGGTCAGCAGCAGCACGCTGACAGGAACCGTGTAAAAGGGGATAACCAGCAGCAGGGCGCCGATCTTTCGCATAGGGTGGTTGAACCAGTTGAAATAACTGCGCAGGGTAAAAAGCAGGTAGCGGTTTCCCTGCCAGATCACGAAAGCCAGGGCGATGGTATAGAGGTAACTCAGTTTGATTTGCAGCAAGGTGAACTGATGGTGCGGGACCATGCCCGAGAGCAGGGGGATGGCGATGCCGCAGAAGGGGATCAGTATGATGCGGAAGCCGATATCATTCAGCTGGGTGGATGCAGTAAGCTGTTTTGTCGGTGTTATGGCGGGGTTCGGTCCCATCATGTCAGGCTTCGGTGCGTTAAGGTTGTGCAGTATGAATTTAGACAATAGTTTAGGATACAAAAACAATCATATGGAACTATCAACGATCAATTGGCTGGCGGTACTGGTAGCCGGATTATCTGCATTTGTAGTAGGGGGAATCTGGTATTCACCGGGACTGTTTGGAAATGCCTGGATGAAGGAAAGCGGGCTGAGTGAGGAAGCGATCCGCCAGGGTAATAAGGGCAAGATCTTCGGGTTTACGGCAGTATTTTCCTTAGTGATGGCGGCCAACCTGGCCATGTTCCTGGTGGATACGCCGCAAATGAAAACGGACCTGAGCTGGGGAGCCACGGCAGGATTCCTGGCAGGCATCTGGACCTTTTGCGCCATTGCCATCCACAGCCTGTTTGAGCTGAAGAGCTGGAAGTACATCTTTATCAACGGGGGATACAGCGTGGTATCGCTGGTATTGATGGGCGCCATTATTGGCCTGTGGCGCTAAGGCAGGTTAGTCGTTATTCAAAACCAATCTATACAAGTATGATACAGCAAAATGCCATCAGCTGGTTCGAGATCCCGACACTGGATATTGACCGGGCGCAACGGTTTTATGAGGCCATTATGGCGGTTGAACTGGTGCCCATGAATTTTCCGTCGATGCAGATGCGGATGTTCCCTATAGAGGATAATATGACCGGGGTGAGCGGGGCATTGACCCATGCGCCGGATTTTTACCAGCCGCAGGCAAACGGGGTGCTGGTGTACCTGAATGCGAATCCCGATGTGCAGCAGGTGCTGGACCGGGTGGAAGCGGCGGGAGGCAAGATCGTGGTACCCAAAACCGAGGTGAGTCCCGAGATCGGCTTTATGGCAGTGATCCTGGATTCTGAGGGGAATAGGGTAGCTTTGCATTCCGTACCGGTGCAACAGCAGACCATTTAAAAAATGCCATATGAGTACACAGGACTGGAGCCGGTTTACGGTGCGGATCAATACCCGCGCCAACCGCGGTGATTTATACCATGCCTGGGCCACCCGTGCGGGGATGGAGTCCTGGTTCCTCCGATTATGCGAATACACCAACAAGGATGGAAAGGTGTTGGATGAACACAAGCCTGCAGTTGCGGGTGACCGTTATACTTTTCTATGGCATGGATATACCGACGAAGCTGTTGAGAAAGGGGAAGTGCTGGAGGCTAACGGACATGATCTTTTCCAGTTCAGTTTTGGCAAGGCCGGCAATTGCACGGTCCGGTTGCTGCTGGCGGGCGATGAGCAGATCGTGGAGCTGGAACAGGAATCCATACCTACGGATGAAGCCTCCCGATTCCTCTATCATATTGGCTGTAAGACAGGCTGGACCTTTTACCTCACCAACCTGAAGAGTGTTTTGGAGGGAGGGCTGGACCTGAGGAACCGCGATGTTAATTTACAGAACATGATAAACTCCTGAACATGATACGCCAGTATTTTACCGGGTACTGTTTGGTTTTGGCCTGCTGCGGCACTGCTAACGTATATGCACAGGGTAAAAAAGAATTCAGCAGGCTGCTGGCGCTGCAGGGGCTTTGGCGATCGGAGGGGAATGAGGATCGTTTTTACGAAGAGTGGGCAATAAAGGACAGGGAGACACTAAGCGGCCGGTCGTTTCGCATAAGGGGTACCGATACTGTGGTGTCAGAGCGGATCACACTGGGCCGCAAGCAGGGGCAGGTAGTGTATGCGGCAACGGTATTGGGTCAAAACGAGGAGAAGCCTGTACCATTTTTCCTGGTGGACGGCGGCAGGAACCGGTTTGTGTTTGAGAACCCCACGCACGATTACCCGAGAAGGATCGTGTATGAACTAACGGGGCAGGACTCGCTGCTGGTATGGATTGATGGGGGTCCGAAAGATCCGGGCAAGCGAATGCAATTCAATATGGTAAAAATCAATTAATCATCATGTCAACAGCATCCATCAACCAGGCGCTGGAAAACCAGATGAAGAACCTGGAAGCGCAGACCGGGCGCAAGATAGAAGAGTGGTTAAGCATTGTAAGGACATCCCCTTTACAGAAACACGGCGAGTTGGTAAATATGCTGAAAACGGAATACGGCATCGGGCATGGCTATGCGAATATGCTGGTTCACCAGGCCAAAGCCAGTTTTGCGGGAGCTGCGGGTGATGACACGGACTGGGTGGCCGAGCAATACCGGGGCAAGGAGCTTTTAAAGCCCTGGTATGACCGGTTGGTACAGATCATCGAAGCCTTTGGTCCTGATGTGGAAATATCACCAAAGAAAGCCTATGTGAGCGTACGGCGGAAAAAACAGTTCGCCCTATTGCAGCCCTCCACGAAGGGCAGGCTGGATGTAGGCCTGAACCTGAAGGGGGTGGAAGCGCAGGGGGCCCTGGAAAAGGCCGGTAGCTGGAATGCCATGTGCACGCACCGGGTAAAGATCGAATCGGATACAGCGCTCAGTCCGGAGCTGGAAGGCTGGTTGAAGCAGGCGTATGAGCAGGCAGGATAAAAACAATCAAAGACAACCGGTATGAAACCATTTTTGCTGCTGCTTACAATCGGCTGCCTGTCAAGCCTGATTTTGCAGGCGCAGGACCTGCGAATAGCGTATAACATATACGATACCGTTAGAAAGGACTATGAGATCTATATCATGAATGCCGATGGCAGGGGAAAGAAGAATATCACCAATACAAAGGCGGTGGACTGGACCTATTACGCAGAAGGCGGGCGTATTTTTTTTATCAGTGACCGGGATACTTGTACCCGGTGTTTTTTCCTGTATGAAATGGACGGCGATGGCGCTGGCGTGAGGAAGGTCAGCGATCTGCAGCTGGAAGATTCCTGGATGAGTGGGCGCAACCGTGCGGCTGAGCTGGTGGTCAGTGGGCGGGCGGATAATAAAGTCAGGTTTCAGCTGTACCTGTTGAACACTTCGGATGGTTCCTACCGTGCCATCACGAATGATACGGCTTCCTATTTCAATGATCCCGTATTCATTGAAGACGGGAAACGTATCGCTTACCGCTACCGGGCCAATAAACGCAACCGGAATGATAAGGCAGAGATATGGGTGATGCGTGCAGATGGAACGGAAAGGCAGCAACTGACGCACTACCCTGTGGACGATACTACCGCTGATGCACATGCGTACCATGCAGGTCCGCCAAGGTGGAACGCTAAGGAGCAATTCATTTCCTACCAATCGCTCCAGAAAGGGAAATACCATCTCTATGCCATCACTGCCGACGGGAAGCGGCAGTGGCAGCTGACTCACAGTTCGCTCAACGAGGGGTGGCATGCCTGGAGCCCGGACGGGAACTGGCTGGTGGCCGACAGTTTTGATGACAACATGAAAGAGTTTGACATCATCCTGGTGCAGTACCCGGGTATGCAGGTAAAGCGGCTGAGCGGGGCGGGCGACTGGCGGATAGAGCAATCGCCCGTATTTGTGGCTCCGCGTTAAGGCTCAATTCCGGGTGAGTTTGATCTCCATCGTCTTGACTTCCTTACCATCCTGGGTCATGAACATTTCCATGAACTGGTTCTTGTCGTCGATGTATTTGAAGGTCTCCCGCATTTTGCACATTTTGCCGGTCATGGCGTCCAGCATTTCGCCTTGCAGCAGGATGGAGTTGGAAGCGGCATCCCAGTCGCCCTCCATGTACATGATACCGGTACCCATATTATCGATCCAGGTGCTGATGAATTTCTTGCGGGCATTGTCGTAAGCGATGGTGCCGATGCCTTCCATGGGCATACCCATGAAGTTGCCGGTGAAGCGGGATTCCTGGTAGCGGCCGCCTAGGATCATGCGGTTCACCATTTTAGCACTGGAGGTGGTGGGAGGCTGGGCGGGGTCCATCCACATGGTGACTTCGGCTTTCCATTCGCCGTCGTCTTTAGCCAGTTTGCGGTGCCAATCACCCGGGGTCATATAATCCTGGAAGGCCTTCATCTGGTCCTGTTGAGAAGGCGTTTGCGCGAAACCGTTACCTGCTGCCAGCAGGAGGCAGGCAGCGCTGAGGAGCAGCTGTTTCATATGGAAAAAGTTTGTAATAAAGATACGATTTTAATCCTGCTGTAACCACTGGTAAAGGCGGTAAGCGTCGGCGGGATCAAAGAGGCGGGTGCCGGGCTGCATGGTAGCGGCGGTACCGCAGGCTACGCCGAAGCGCAGCATGTTTTCGAGGGATTCGTTCTTAGCGAGCTGGAAGGCCATACCGGCCACCATGCTGTCGCCGGCGCCGACGGTACTTTGTTTTTTGACGGTGGGGGCGGGCACCAGGAGGTGGCTGGCGGGGGCTACGAGGAGGGCGCCCTGTGCGCCGAGGGAAACCACTACCACTTCACAGCGGCCTTCGTGCAGCAGTTGTTTGGCGGCGCTGATCACCTGTCCGGTTTCCAGTTTTTCGCGACCTGCCAGCTGGCTCAGTTCGTTGAGATTCGGTTTCAGGAGGTAGACGCCGGCGCGGGCGGCCAGCAGCAGGGGTTCGCCGGAGCAATCGATGATGCAGCGGGCGCCGGCGCGGCGGCACCATTCTGCGATGCGGGCGTAAAAGGCGGGGGAGCAGCCGGGTGCGAGGCTACCGCTGCCGATGACCAGTTCCGGTCTTTGGGGCAGGGAAGCCAGGGCCTCCAGGATAGCATCTTCAAC
>CBFGLD010000007.1:0-38292 GCA_965649495.1 uncultured Flavihumibacter sp.
GAACGAACCAGCCCTTCCAGTTGCTGGCGGAGCCGCTGTTGATTCCGGAAAGCGGCGGAAAGCCAATTTTCTACCAGGGTGATATCCATCTGGAGAGAAGGTATCAGGGCAAGCTGCCGCACCTGGGCATTCCGCACCACCATGTCCTGGTAGTCTCCTAACAGGGACTGGAGCGCGTCGATTTCGCTTATTGGTAATAGTGACAACAAACGCGCCCCTGCCCTGCCGGTTTTATGAAGGAACTGGTAGTTATACAGGATATCCTTCAACAATTTCCGCAATTCGTGTAAAGTATCATCGTATAAAACATGCCTGCTCAGGTGCAGCCACTCCGCGATCCTACCCTTGAAATATGGATCGTAATCTAATTCCTTCACGGGCTTCCAGTCAGACAGTCTTTCCTGTAGTGGTTCCACATCGGCCCGCACTCCATTCGTTTGCTGCAGTATGATCAGTAAGGATTGTAGCTGAACCCGCAGCTGTTTATCCAATACCTGCACCAAAACGGTATCCCCCAGTTCCTCCTGGATGTAGGCAGTCAGCAATTGGGTGTCCCGGACCTGGCCGGCAGCCGCATAGATCTTCTTCAGGCTCCGCGGAACACTGTAAGCCGAATGCTCCTGCACCAGGCCTTCCATCCGGAACAAGGCACGCAATTTCTTGTACCCCACGCGGAACCGATGAATGGGCTCTTCCGCAGGTTCCAGGTAAATGGACAATCGCAAATCATCCAACTCGTTGATGTCCTGCGCGGCAGCTAAAGCAGATATGGACCATTTAGACATTTTGGATCTTTCCCATTATCTGTTTGAGTGATAAGGATCACCTTTCCGATCCACCCGTTTGGGGTAACTTTGCACAAATTGGCAAGCATGGCAAAAGCAAAGAATAATCCGGGATACCTCGCAACAGTGCTTTCAAACAGGTGCCCTCGCTGTCGCGAAGGCAGGATATTTGAATCCTCCAATCCTTACCACTTTGGAAAGATACTAAAGATGAATGAACGTTGTCCCGTTTGCGGACAACCCACCGAAATTGAAGTTGGATTTTATTATGGAACAGCCTATGTGAGCTACGCCCTGACCGTAGCTTTTTCCGTTGCCACCTTCATTGCCTGGTGGGTGCTGGTCGGTTTCTCCCTGGCGGATGGTGATTATCGCGTCCTGTATTGGGGAATCACCAATGCCGTACTGCTGCTTGCTCTTCAACCCATATTTATGCGCCTCTCCCGGTCAATCTGGCTGAGCTGGTTCGTGAAATACGAACCCGATTGGAGAAACAAGGCGATTGATAAAAAATCACTGGAAAGGATCGTTTCCGAACATATGGGCGACTGGTAAAAAACCGGTTCACCTTCCGGAAGTGACCCGATTGATGCTATTGCCCACCTTATTGTAAGGTCTCAGATAAACCTGTTGACGAGGTTCTCGAGGTATTCCTGGCGACCACTTCTTGTTTTCGGTTCTCCCTCGCTGTTAGCGATGTTACGGAGGTCTTCCAGGCTTAACCTGCCTTCTTCAAAGGCTTTGCCATTAGTGCTGTCAAAGCTTGCATAACGTTCCCTGCGCAAGTTCCTGTAATCGGATTGCTGCAACACGGCGTCTGCCACCACCAGGGCGCGGGCAAAGGTATCCATCCCCCCGATATGGGCATGGAACAGGTCCTCCGGATCCGTCGAATTGCGCCGGATCTTGGCATCGAAATTGATCCCACCGCCTCCAAAGCCACCGGCTTCCAGGATCACGATCATCGCTTCGGACAATTCGTTAATATTATTAGGGAACTGATCGGTATCCCAGCCGTTCTGGTAATCACCCCGGTTTGCGTCTATGGAACCCAGCAATCCGGCATCCGCAGCCACCTGAAGCTCATGCTGGAAAGTATGTCCGGCCAGCGTGGCATGATTCACCTCGATGTTCAGGGAAAAATCCTCCAGTAATTCGTACTGTCGCAAAAAGCCGATCACGGTAGCGCTATCATAATCGTACTGGTGTTTGGAAGGCTCGCAGGGCTTTGGTTCAATAAAGAACTTGCCCGTGAAGCCATTTTTGCGGGCATAATCTTTTGCCATGTGCAGGAAGCGCGCCATATGCTCCTGTTCCCTTTTCATATCCGTATTCAACAGGCTCATATAACCCTCACGGCCACCCCAGAAAACATAATTATGTCCTCCCAGGCTGATAGTGGCATCCAGGGCTGCTTTCACCTGCGCTCCTGCATGCGCCACCACCTGGAAATCAGGGTTGGTAGCCGCGCCATTCATATACCTCCGGTGTGAAAAAAGATTGGCAGTACCCCAGAGCAATTGAATGCCGCTGGATTCCTGGTGTTGCCGGGCGTGAGATGCCAGGGCCTGGAGCCTTCTTTCATTCTCCGCAACATCATTGGTATAATCCACCACATCCACGTCATGGAAACAATAAAAGGGAAGTCCCAGCTTCTGCATGAATTCAAAGGCAATGTCCATCTTTGATTTTGCCCTGTCCACCGCGTCCGGAATATCGTTCCAGGGAAACAGGTGGGTGGGTTCGCCAAACGGATCTCCCCCATTGCCACAAAACGAGTGCCAGTAGGCACAGGCAAACCGGAGGTGATCTTTCATGGTCTTCCCCGCAACGACTTTCTCGGCATCGTACCAACGAAAGGCAAGCGGGTTATCGGTTTCCGGACCTTCGTACCGGATAGTGGGGATGGCAGCGTACATAAGAATGTTTATTTTAAGTTATGATGTTGATGGCATTGACGCGTGAAGCAATTCCAACCATTCGGAATAAGCTTCTTCCAGGCCCGGGCAATCAGCGGCATCTACTGTTTGGAGAGGCGCCTGGTTTACGAACGCATCGCCCGCATCCCGGAAATAACCGCAACCAATACCCGCACCGATCGCCGCACCGATACTTCCGTCTGATGGATACAGGGATACGGGTACGCCGGTGGCCGCTACAAAGGATTGCAGGAATACATCACTTTGAAAGAGATTGGCCTTCCCGGCACGAATGATCTTTGGATGCAGCCCGTTACTCCTCATGATGTCCAATCCATAGCGGAACGCAAATGCGATTCCTTCCTGCATAGCCCGGAACAGGTGCGCCCTGTTGTGCTTTACCAGGTCAATGCCACTGAACCTGACGCCCGTCATCCGGTTCTCCAACATTCTTTCTGCTCCATTACCAAACGGCAATACCCGCACTCCTTCCGATCCCGGGGCTATACCGGCCGCTTCCTGGTTCAGGCTACTATATGAAGCTCCCCCGGCCAGCTGCTGACGGGCCCAGCTATACAGGATTCCTGTTCCATTTATACACAGCAGAATACCCGTACGGATGGCCTCCGCTCCATAATTTACGTGGGCAAAACTGTTTACCCTTGATAACGGATCCGGTACCAACTGGTCGCTCACTGCATAGATCACCCCCGAGGTACCAGCCGTGGCAGCCACTTCACCGGGCTCCAGTACTCCCAGCGACAAGGCATTGTTGGGCTGATCACCTGCTTTATAACTAACAGGTATACCCGATTTTAGTTTCAGGAGTTCCGCCGCCTGTTGCGTAAGCTGCCCGTGTTCGCTGAATACCGGTTGAACCGGTGCCAGCAGGGAAGAATCGAACCCGAAATAATCCATTACCTCCCGGCTCACCGTACCTGTGGTAAAATCCCAGAAAATTCCTTCGCTGAGCGAGGACGGTGTTGAACTAACGGAACCGGTTAACCGGTATGAAATATAATCACCGGGAAGCATGACCTTTGCAATGCCATCGTAGATAGCAGGTTCATTTTCCCTTACCCAAGCCAGCTTTGAAGCAGTGAAATTGCCCGGTGAGTTGAGCAGGTGCTGCAGGCAGAAATCCGGCCCCAGGGCTTCATTGGCCGCCGCCCCGGTGGCTACGGCACGGCTGTCGCACCAGATGATAGAGGGCCGCAACACATTGCCCTGGCGATCGGTTACCACCAGGCCGTGCATCTGGTAGGCAATACCGATGGCTCCTATAGCTGCCGGATCGTAGCTGCCGGAAGCATGGGCTTTATGTACGGCCTCCTGGGTATACCTCCACCAGTCTGCTGGCGCCTGCTCGGCCCAACCCGGCTGTGGAGAACTGATAGCAGCTTCGGTTTCGGGGTATTGAACCACCACCAGCGGCTGCCGGGTAGCACCGTCTACCACCGCCACCTTTACCGAAGAAGTACCAATATCAATTCCTAATAATAACATGGCCAGCTAATTCACACTAAATTAGGAAGGCCCGGCCGCAAGGCTTGTACATTTATTCTTTATTTATGGCACTATTTTAATATCTTTTCCGTTCAAATTCACGCACTGCTATTAATATAGTTCCAAACACCTACTTGTTGTTATGAAACCGCTTATCGAGAAACTGCCCGTGGACCAGCACCATTCCTTTGTTGCAAGGACTTACCGTACCCCTCACTTTGAAGTTCCCTGGCATCAGCATCCCGAATTCGAACTCATACTTTTCACCGAAGGTGAAGGCAATGCTTTTGTTGGAAACCACGTAGGTAATTTCAATACAGGGGATATCTATTTCCTCGGAAGCAACCTGCCGCACACCTTTCGGAAATCCGGAGATGACCTCATCACCAGCGCTGTGGTGGTACAGTTCATGGGCACTCTCCTGGGGCGCGATTTCATGGTTCTTCCTGAATGCCGCGCCATCCGCAAAATGATGGAAACAGCAGCGGTGGGACTCAAATTGGGTCCGCAGTCAGCCGATAAGTTGGCACCCCTGGTCACCGCCCTGGAGAATGCTGCCGGCTTCGCCAGGATCCTGCTTCTCTGGCAATGCATTTCACTTATTGCTGACAGTAAGGACTACACGTTGCTGTCCACCCAGTCCATGGCAACCCTCGATAATCGCCAGCAGGCCAGGATCGACCGGGTATTCCAGTACACCATCGATCACTATTCCGATCCTATTCAACTGGAAACAGTAGCCGCTTTCTCAGGTATGAGTGTACCCGCCTTCTGCAATTATTTCCGGAAATGTACCAAGAAGACCTATATCGAATTCCTGAACGAGGTCCGCATCGGTAAAGCCTGCCAGCAACTCATAGATACCCCCAAGACCATCGCATCCATCGCCTATGAATCGGGCTATAATACCCTTACCAATTTCAACAAACAATTTATGAAGATCCACCGGATGCAGCCAGGGCAGTACCGGAAAGCATTTTCCGGAAACCAAATGCCCCTTTCCACGGAGAGGTCGGGGCATTTCTCGACTGCCTGGAACAGTATCGGTGAGGTTTGATCTTCCGGTTTTTATTTCTATTTTACGGGTGAACTTTATGAAAACAATCCCCTTACTGGCCAGCGCCCTTCTGCTATTAATGGCATGTTCCAAGCAGAACACGCCGCCCGCGCCTACACCCACACCGCCGGAGCCCATCCCTGTTCCCGTTCCGGCCATGCCTCCCGGTTATTATGTAAGCTCCACCGGTGATGATGGCAACCCGGGCAGCCCGGAAAAACCTTTTCGAACCATTCAACGGGTGAACAGCATTGACCTGGAACCGGGTGAAGGCATCTACTTTGAAGGAGGAAAAATTTTTAAAGGCACCTTAATGTTGGATACCAATGACAGCGGGCTGGAAGGGAAACCGGTTTTCATTGGCAGTTATGGAACAGGAACTGCAACCATAAATGGCGACTCAACCACAGCCATCTATATACGCACCAATCATTTCCGCCTGGCTAACATCAACGCAAAAGGCGCCGGCAGAAAAACCGGGAATACCACTGACGGCATACTGGTTGACAGCAGCTCTAACGGAACGATCGATTCGCTTCACATCGAAGGATTTCAAAAATCCGGATTGCTGGTTTACAATTGCACCAATATCAGGATCAACAAAGTAACGGCAACGGATAATGGATTTTGCGGCATTTATGTATCGGGTATGTATTACCGCAATGGCACCCACCTGCTGCCGGGACAAAGACTTTCCCGAAATATCACCCTTACGAACAGCATCGCGTTCAATAACCCGGGTGATCCCACCAACCTCACCAGCCACAGCGGAAACGGAATCATTATTTCCAGCACCGATAAAGCCCTTGTTGACAGGTGCCTCTCTGCTGGCAACGGTGCCGATATGCCACACGACAAAACCGGTCCGATCGGACTCTGGGCCACATCCAGCGACAGTGTGGTCATCCAGTATTCCATCAGCCACAGCAACAAAAGCGGCTTCCTCGATGGTGGTGGGTTTGCCCTGGACGGCGGGGTTTCCAATTCTGTGATCCAATATTGCCTGGCCTATAATAATAAAGCTGCGGGATTCGGCCTGTATCAATACAAGGGGGCTTCCAACTGGTACAATAACACCCTTCGCTACTGTATCAGCGTAAACGATGCCACCCATACCTATTACGGTGCGCTCGGTATCTGGAATGGTCCCAATATAGCCGACCAGTTCATCAATGCCCGCGTACATAACAATGTTTTTTACAACACCACCAGTGCACTGGTGTCTTACCTGTATACCAGCAATAACAAGAACTTCCGGTACAACAATAATATATTCATGGGAACAGGTCCCGTTATCAAAGGGACGATGAAGGATGACCGCTTTACCGGAAACGTGTACTGGAACATTCCGGGAAAGACCATCAGCATGGGGGGATACGCCACAGTGGAGGAATGGGCCAATGCCACTGGCCAGGAAAAACTGGAGGGAGTGATGACCGGTATCCAGGTGGACCCCAAATTTAAAAATCCCATCACGCCGGACCTTACCGATCCCTACCAATTGAATACTTTAACCGGGTTTCACCTGGACCCCGCCTCGCCATTAAAAAACAAAGGGATTGACCTGCAAAAAATCTTCGGCATAACCTTGCCGGCCACCGACTTTTATGGCAATATGCTGTTCAAGGGAACATCTCCTGAACCAGGCATCCATGAAATGGCGGATTGATTTTACATTATTCCCCCATCTCCCCAGCCGTCCAGGCCATGGCAGCCTCGTATTCGGCTTTCCGGAAACCACGAAAGGTTCCGGGCATCATCTTGCTGAACATCTCCGTGAAACCGATAATGGTATCGTTATCGGTAACAATGGCTACGCGGTTCCACTGGGAAATATTTTGCAATCCCAGCAAGGCATCCTGCATCCAGGCTCCTGCGCTGAAATTGCTGAGGTCTGTATTCAGCAATAACAGGTAATTGAGTTCCTTGTATTTTTTAACCACACCTTCTACATAAGGAAATACGACGGTCTCAAAATCCTCCTTGGTAATTTCTCCAATGGCTTCAAATGCAGCCACATTATCCGGCGCGTCTTTGATGATATTTATCATATCCTGTTATTTATGGTTATTAAGAATTTTCATGATCACCTTTTCTTCTGCGGTAAGCCCCGCCTGGCCATCATCTTCCTCCATAGCGTCCAGCTGTCGGAAATATTTTTCCATGCTGTTGGTTTCGTACAGTTGGATGATAGCAGGATGCACATAATACTTTTTACATACGGTCCTGGTATTTCCCAACTGAAGGGCTACACGATCCAGCGCAGCCACGATATTGCGTTTCCTGCCGGTAATATTTTCCGCGATACCTATCTCCCGGAATGCAAGGAAGGCATGGACCGTTCCAGCCCAGGTCCGGAAATCCTTGGTAGTGAGCTCTTCCCCACTGATTTCCCGGATGTAATCATTTACCATTCCGGAATCGATCGGTTGCCGGTTGCCCGCCTCGTCGTAATACTGGAACAACTCCTTTCCCGGCATGTCCTTACACTGCTGTATAATGCGGGCCAGTTTCCGGTTTTTCAGTCCTATGTCGTGATGAACGCCCTTCTTGCCTCTGAAACAAAAGCGCACCTGCGTACCCGTTATATCAACGTGTTTGTTCTTTAATGTTGTCAGGCCAAAGGATCCGTACAATTTTTCATAAGCCTGGTTGCCCACCCGTATATTGGTCCTTTGCATGATACTGATCACCGCGGCAAGGATTTTGCGCTGCGGCATTCCCGGTAGCGATAAGTCCTTCTCCACCTGCAGCCGGATCCGGGGAAGCACTTCCCCGAAATGCAGGAGCCGGTAAAATTTGGTATGGTTTCGGAATGCATTCCAGAGGGGGTGATAGCGATACTGTTTCCTGTTGCGCGTATCCGTTCCCGTTGCCTGGAGGTGACCGTTTTCCAGCGCACAGATCCATACATTTTCCCAGGCCGGCGGTATCACCAGGCTCTTGATCCTCCGGATGATCTCTTTACTCCGCAACAACTTTTCCTGGTAATAATAACTGAAAACCTTGCCCCGCCTTTTCCGCGTAATTCCCTCCTGCTCCCCATCACAAACATACACCAGCCGGATGGCTTCGGCGGTCTGGTGCGGGTCGTTCAGGATCTTGCGGATCCTCCGTCGCGGCAATTGCTGTATCAGTTCCAGGGTGGGCTCCATGATACCTGCCCCGATTAAAATCCAGTGCCCCGCGCTTTCAGGCTACGGGGCACTGGAATCAGGGTAAAATCTTCCCCGAAATAATCCCGGACTTATTTTTCACCGTGCCCCCCGGCTCCGGCTTTTTTGACCATCTGGTCCACCTTCATAGTGGACAGGAAGCTTACCAGGTCACGGATCTCCTTCTTGCTCAGCACATACCGCATCTCCGGCATGCTGCTGGCCGCATCGATCCGCTTGCTCACCTGGGCCGTATCAATGGTCATGGGTTCTCCCGAACCGGATTGCACTACCAGGCTCCGGCCCTTGTCTTCCACCAGGATCCCTGACACCGTCTGCCCTCCCTTCATGGTCAGGGTCACCATTCCATACCCCGGTGCCAGGCGCGCGCTGGGCTTGACCAAAGACTCCAGTAACTGCTCCCGGCTCAGCCGGGCCGCTACACCATTGAGCCGCGGCCCTGCATTGCCGCCATAATCGTCGTAGGCATGGCAGCGGATACACTGGGCCGACTGGTTCCGGAAGAAGATCCTCCTGCCCCGCTCCTCATCCCCACCGTACAAGCTGCCCGCATAGGACGCCATCAACTCATCGTCTGATAACCGGGAACTGATCTCCTGGTACTTTTTGGCCAGGTCCCCCGAACCCGAACTGTCAATGGCTTCTGATAATTCGATGTATACCTCACGGGAAAGCTTACCCGCTTCCATCTTTGCCAGCTGCTGCTCAAAGACCGGCCTGGAATGCGATTCCGGTAGAGTACCCAGGGTCACCAGGGCTGCCTGCTGCTCTTCTGTTGACCGCGTATTGATCACGTCGGATAATAACCTGGCCATGAGTTCCGGCGCCAGCCTGGATTTACCTAATAAGTCGATGCCACTCACCCGCACCTGCTTTTCCCTGTCTTTCAGGGCCTGGCTGATGGCATCTGCCATGGAGGGAGACTGCATCTCCGCCAATGACTCCAGCGCCTGCTCCCTGACCGCTGCATCACGGTCTGAACGCAACAAGACCATCAGCGGTTCATTACCTTCGCTGATACCCAGTTTACTGATGGCCTTTACTGCGCTTATTCGTACTTGTGAGTCTTTATGTTTCAGCAATTGCAGCAATGCTGGTGCTGCCTTGCTGCGCACCAGTGCCGGATCACGCTCTACCTTGCCTCTTAACCTTCCGTCCACCCGGTCCAGCACAGATGGACCCGCCCAGGTACTTAATGCCGCAATGGCCTCGGTCCTTAACACCATCGGCTGGCTTTCGTTGGCCGCATACCGTATCAGGTTCTGCATCGATTCTTCCGTACCTACCCGCAGGTTGGCATTGATCACCCTGCGCAGGAGGGCTTCGTTGCGGAAGCTGGTAGTATTGGCCAGGTTGCCCAAAGCCGGCAGAGCCGATTCAATGCTAAGGTCGTCGTTGATGGCCCTCGCCGCTTCCGTTACCACAAATTCATCTTTATCTTCCAGGAACCGCGTAATGCCTCCATGCTGCATCCGCCGCAAGGCCACCACCGCAGCGATTCGCAACGCCCTGGAACTATCGGACGATAAAGCCAGTATGGGATCAGCCTTACCGATTCGACTCAGCGCCAGGCTGCCCGCATGCCGCAGGTACACATCCGCATCATTGTTGTTCCGCAACATGGCAATGACAGGCTGGATGGCTGGCTCATAGGCGATCCTTCCCAATGCCTCCGCTGCAAAAAAACGGGCCCTGCTGTAGCCATCCTGTAATAAGGGCAGCAAATCTGCTCCCGCTTCCTTATAACGAATATCGCCCAGCCACTTAGCCACCTGCGCCCGGATCTCTTCATCACTGTCTTTCAGGTAAGGCAGCAATACCGCAGCCTGTTTGGCTTCCTGCCTTGCCAGCTGGCCAATTCCCCAAATAGCATGCACCCGGGCCAGTTGGTTGCCCTTTTGTGCCAGCGCCTTTTCAAAAACCGCCTTCGCTTCACCCGCACCTCTTTTCACCAGCTCAAACTGCGCTTTCATACGTACACGCATATCCGCATTTCCCAGCAGCGTCTCCAGCTGCGCAATCTTATATTTTTTGAAATTGTCTCCCAGCAATTTTTTGGTCTCCTGCCGTACGGCAGACTGCGCCCCTGCTGCATCATCCAGCTTCCATATCCTTCCAAACGGCCCGGTTCCCCAGCCATCGATCCAGTCAGCGATATACAATGCACCATCCGGACCAAAATCCAATCCTGTGGGTAGCACGCCGCTGATGATCTTTTTGGTTTCTCCCAATTCAAAACCCGCCCCACTGGGCTTCAGCGTAAAGCTGTGCACCCCGGAACTGGCCGGCGATCCCACAAACTCCGCTATGAAAAAATGATTGCGGAACTGCGGCCCCAGCGCGGTTCCCGGATTGTATACCATGCCGGCCGGACCACTCACATAATTCGTGATGCAGGGCGTTATATAGGCTGCCTGCCCCTCAAATCTGGGGAGGTACATCTTTTCATCCATCCACACCTTATAGGTATTATTAAGCGGGTCGTTGTACTTCCCGTACTGCCAGTTTGACCTCCAGCCTGCATCCGATCCATTGGTAATATAAACCAGTCGCTCCCGCTCCCCGGCATGGTCGCCGTCGTTGTCCTCGCTGATCAGGTTGCCGTATTCGTCAAAAACAAACTCATGCGTGTTTCGCAATCCCGCCGCAAAGATCTCAAAGTCCGATCCGTCCGGGTTGGAACGCGCTATCACCCCACTATTGGGATACTCCCACTTCTGACCATCAGGACCCTGACCGTTGAATCCAATATCACCGATCTGCCAGTAGATCTTACCATCGGGACCCATCTCCACACCAGACATGCCGTGCCCGCTGAACCCTATATGGATGCCATATCCGTGTGAAATGGAGGTCTTCTCATCCGCAATGCCGTCGCCGTTTTTATCCTTCATCCTCCACATGTCCGGAGCCACAGCAACATATAAGTCATCGCCTTCAGCCAGCACCCCGCCGGCTACATTGGTCACCTCATCATGTAAATCATCCACTACCAACTGCGTGTGGTCGGCCACCCCGTCTCCATTAATATCTTCTAACCGGAATACGTTCTCTTTTTCCACCGTCAGGTCACGCCAGTCGTGCGAGCTGTCCGCATTTACATCCTTCAGCCAGGTATTCCGGGCACTGTTCTGGGGCGATAATTCTTCGTGAAGGAATTTCCTCCTGTCTTCCACTGTCTGCAAACTGATGGAGCGGATCTCCCAGTCGCGATGCCCACGGATATCAAATTCCGAATTCACCTGCCGATTGGTCTTGGTGTAATATAACCGCCCCTGGTCATCAATATCTATGGCAATCGGGGAGATCACCAGCGAATCCACCCCCCACAACTTCAGTGTGAGCCCCGAATCCAGTTGCGGCTTCACCAGTGCACCGATGGAATCCGACATTCTTGCCGTATAAGCGGTATCAAAACTGGTTATCCTAAGGTCGGTTGCTGCAGGTTCTTTACAGGAAAGGATCAGGGTGCTGGTCACCACCAGCAGGATGTAAATGAGTCGCATGGCTTGCTTTATAATTGTCAATACTACATTATTTTTTTAAATGTTAGCTCCGGCTCGTCCCAACAAAAAAACGCAAGCATCCCCGATGCCTGCGTTTTGATTTTAATGAATCCTTCTTCTTTATTAACCAGTTCTATTTTTGCAACAGTTGCAGCAATTGGGCTGCCACCGCTTCCGATGAAGCGGGATTCTGACCCGTCACCAGCATGCCATCCTGCACCACGTGAGAACCCCAGTCGCTCGTGCGGCTGTACTGGCCTCCTCTTGCTTTAAGCTCATCCTCCAGCAGGAAGGGGACCACATCGGTGAGTTGTACGGCTTCTTCCTCTGTATTGGAGAAGCCCGTTACCTTTTTTCCTTTTACCAGCGGTTCCCCTTTTTCATCTTTAACTTCCAGCAATACGGCTGGCGCATGACATACAGCCGCTACGGGCTTACCGGATTTCCAGAACGCTTCGATCAGCGCGATGGAATCCTTGTCAGAAGACAGGTCCCACAAGGGCCCATGCCCGCCGGGGTAAAAGACGGCGTCAAAATCTTCCGCGCGGAAAGCGGAAAGAGGGGTTGTATTGGCCAGGCGTTCCTGCAACCCTTCATCGGCTTTGAATCTTTTGGTGGCTTCGGTCTGGCTCCCGGGCTCGTCGCTTTTGGGGTCGATCGGAGGCTGCCCGCCTTTCGGACTGGCCAGGGTAATGTCTACCCCCGCATCACTTAACTTATAATACGGGGCCGCAAATTCCTCAATCCAGAAACCTGTCTTTTTTCCGGTATCTCCCAGGTCACTGTGGGAAGTCAGCACAAATAATACTTGCATGTTTTTTCATTTTTGATATCCCTTAATTGCAAATACCGTCCACGGCCGGCATGCAACTATTCTAACAATTCAGTGTTATTTTTGGTTCTTATGGAAATTGGAATTTGCACTTTTGCGGATATCGGTACCCATCCTGTTACGGGACAAGCTGTGGATGCGGAGCAGCGACTGAAAGACCTGATCGAAGAAATGCAACTGGCCGACCAGCTGGGATTGGATGTGTTTGCAGTAGGCGAGCACCACCGGCCCGATTATGCGATCTCCGCTCCCGCCACCGTGCTGGCGGCTGCAGCGGTGCGAACCAAAAATATCCGTCTCTCCAGTGGTGTTACAGTGCTCAGTTCCGAAGACCCGGTGCGGGTATTCCAGCAATTTGCTACGGTGGACCTGCTATCCGGTGGCCGTGCGGAGATCATGGCGGGAAGGGGTTCCTTTATAGAGTCGTTCCCCCTTTTCGGGTACGACCTGGCCGATTACGATACCCTCTTTTCAGAAAAACTGGACCTGCTGGTGAAGCTCAACGCATCGGAAAAGATCACCTGGAAGGGTAAACATACCCAATCGATCAGCAACCGCGGCGTTTACCCACGCCCTGTGAACGGTAAACTTCCAATATGGGTTGCCGTTGGTGGAACTCCTGAATCTGTTGTTCGTGCGGCCGAATACGGACTGCCCATGATGCTGGCCATCATCGGCGGAATGCCCGCCCGCTTTGCACCCTACGCCAAACTTTACCGTGATGTCTATGAGAAATCGGGTCACCCTCCCCGGCAGCTGCAACTGGGCATCAACTCACATACATATATAGCCGATACTTCACAGCAGGCCCGTGATGAATTCTTTCCTCCTTACGCTGAAGTGATGAGCAGGATCGGCCGTGAGCGGGGCTGGCCGGCTCTCGACCGGCAAAGCTTTGACACCTCCACCGGTCCGGAAGCCGCCCTCCTGGTGGGCAGCCCGCAGCAAGTGATCGATAAGATCCTGTACGAACATGAACTGTTCGGCCATACCCGGTTCCTGGCACAGATGAGCATCGGTGCCCTCCCGCATCACCTTGCCCTGCGAAGTATTGAACTGCTCGGAAATGTGGTGGCACCGGCCGTTAGGAAAGCACTTTCGGCTACCACTCACTGATCCCGCTCATTCCAGTAAAAGGATCGCTGCGTCGCGATATAGCCAGCCGGACGAACAACGGTAACGATCCCGCTGCCCTGGTACAGGTCATCCACCTCAATGCTCAACTGCTGCCCCGGCTCCAGTTCCGGAATTTCATATGCCCTGCTACCGGCATAATTTCCTTCTTTGTCGCTCAGGTATAGCCGGTAGCCCTTCACTCGATGCTGCGGTAAGCCGATGCTCCCCACCAGGGTTACCAGCATCTTCCCTTTTTTGCCACCCCGCAATCCCAGCACTTCTACCGGCGATGAATATTCGCGTAACACTTTCATGGAGGGCTTGGGATTCCCGTACCAATCATAGACCCCATGCACCCGCTGCCGGTATTTACCGGTATCGGGAGTGCCCGGGTAATGGGTACGGTAATCGGTCAGGTCAAAATAGATGGCGCCTTCGATATAGGGCTTGCTCTCATACAGGCTCATGTGATAGATAAGGTCCTCCGCGCGACGCTTATCCCCACCCATGAAATTGGGTTCGCAGAGTCCAAACTCAGAAATGAAAAAGGGCTTGCCCGGATAGGTCTGGTGCACGCTGTCCAGGTACATTCCGATCTGTCCGGCAGACAACTGCCACCAACTGCCCCCGTATTCATTCATCATCAGGTAATCGCCTTCCGCAGCGGCATCGGGAACAAAACCCGCACGGTTATAAAATCCCTGTGTAAGGGTATTGCTCACATATCCCGTAAATCGCGTTGTGTCTAATTGGCGGGATTGCTGCAACAGCTCACGGATCATTTGCTTCATGTCTTTGTCACGTGCCCGCAACTCATTGCCCGTTCCCCAGGCAAAGATGCTGGGATGGTTGTATAGGTTATTGACCATATCCTCCAGTTGCTTCCCTGCGATCTCCCTCACCGTGGTAGTAGCAGGTGTTTCCGGGCCCCAGAGCGGCACTTCCTGCTGCAGCAATATCCCGTTACGGTCACAGAAATCATAGAAAAGGTCACTCTGCTGGAAATGCAGCCTGCTGAAGATGCAGTTCACCTCTTTCATCAGTTTACCCATCGCCAGTATCATCGAATCCGGCTCCGCAAAACCATATCCGGGGTGAGATCCCGCCGTCCATTCCACTCCCATGAGCTTGACGCGTTCCCCATTCAGGTGCGTCTGCCCGTTAATGAACCGGATCTCCCGGAAACCAGTATTCGCACTTATTTTATCAACGATCTTATTCCCCTTTATAACGGATACGTCTACCCGGTAGAGATTGGGATGGTCAAAATGCCAGGGATTCACATTGCTGATTTGGAATGCCGCAGTAGCTTCTTTTCCATTCCACTGCGGTAACAGGTCTCCCTGGTAAACCACTTTCCGGGTCGGCTGGTTCTCTTCTGTAACGCTGACCCGCAACCGCATATCGCTTCGCTCGTCAAAGCCAAGCTTCAACTGCAGGCTTCCGCGCTTGTTGGAAAGGTCCGGCGTGGGTGTCAGCTTCAGGTATTGCGCAGCCGGCCTGCCACTTACAATAAAAGACACCGGCCGGATGATGCCCCCATCGTTGGGCCAGTCGAAGCTGCTGCCATAGGGAACTTTGGACTTGCCGTAGTCATTGTTCACTCCTACCGTAAGGATGTTTTCCTTTCCATAAAGCAGCTTGCCATCCAGTTTCACCTGGAACTTGTTGAATCCATCTCCGCGATGTTCTGCCAGTTTACGGCCATTCAGGTACACGACGCAACTGTGATTTACGGCCCCGAACTGCAATAGTACCTGCTTGTTTTTCCAGTTCCCGGGCACCTGCACTGTTTTCTGGTACCAACCCCAGCCATAGTGCCCGTTACTGCCCTCCTCCACGTTCCAGGTATGCGGAATGGTAACCACCCTGCCTTTGGCACCTACCTGCATTAGCCACTCCGCAGTTTTACCTGCGGCAGCTTTGGCCGCCGTAACTTTCCCCGCTTCCGCGTCTCCCATCGCCACTATACCCAGGGCGCCCCTATCGATCAGGAACACCCATTGATCATTCACTGGTATCGTATCACGTTGTGCTAATACCCCCGATGCTGAAAAGGATAAACAGAGGAATAGTAGGACTGTTCTCATAACCTTGGATTGTTATATTCCGCAAGGTAGTTCCGGCAGCCGGCACCTGCTTGTCCGAAATTGCCGTTTCACTCCGCTTTTTTACCGTAAATCAGGGCGCATTCTCCGGCAGCTCCGTTTTCCGCGCCCGGGCTTCCTGGGGCGTTTGCCGGATCCGGTAATTGAAGCTGAGATTGAGCTGGCGCCTCCGGAACTGGAAATCGCCTTCGGTATAAAAATTACTGCCCTCGGTAATCGTGCGCATCCGCCGGCTGTTGAATACATCCATCAGGTTCAGGTTAATGGTGCCCTTGCCTTTCAACACATCCTTACTCATTGAAAGATCGGCAAAGAACAATCCCAGCCGCCTGCCCTGCACGGTGCGCTGCGGGGCCTCGTAATTTCCCCTCACCTGGATATCAAAGTCACGCGGCAGCGTGAACCGCGATGTCTGCCGCGCAAACCAGCTATAGGTGTGCGCCCGGAATCCGTTCAACACATTTCGGCCATCTACATCCGAATAAAAAAAGTTCAGATTGAGGTCCAGCTTCCACCATTTATAAGGCTGGTAGCCGCTGGTGAACTCCAACCCGAAAGCTCGCTCCTGGCGCAGGTTATGGGGCCTGGTAACGGCATTGCCCTGGTTGTCCACCGACCGTATGCGATCGATCTTATCACGGGTATACCGGAAATACATAGCCGATGTGAAACTTCCCTTCTCAAAGGTCTTCAGGTGCCCCATCTCCATCAGGTCCGTGTACTCGGGGTCCAGGTCCGGGTTGCCACTGAAAAAGTTCCGGCTGTCACTGAAGGTCACGTAGGGACTCAGGTCATTGTAAAAGGGTCTTCGCACCCGCCGGCTATAGCTGAGCTGCAGGGCATGTTCCCCGGGCAGGGCATAACTGATATGCGCACTCGGAAACAGGTTGAGGTAATTCCTTGGGTTCACCTCGCTGGTCTTCTCCAGGGTGGTGGTCACATCCGTCCACTCCGCCCTCAGCCCGCCCTGGTATGACAGGCGTTCTTTTTTATTTCCCAGGATCCCGTAAACCGCCAGGATATTCTCATCGTAGTTAAAGACATTATCCAGTCCCGCCACCGGTTCAAAACTTCCACCGGCAGCTTGCCGGGTCACGAGGTAGTCGTTCACCATATCGCGAAAACTGCTCCTCAGGCCGGTTTCAAACTTTCCTTCGGCACCCAGGGGCTTTACGTAATCTGCCTGGAACAGCCACTGGTTCTCGTATTCATCATTGAGCGACCGCTCCAGCAACAGGCGCTCCCTTTCTTCCAATCCATCCGGACGGTAGTAGCGCTGCGTAAACAGCTGGTCCGAATTTTCCCAGTAGTTCAGGTATTTGAACTCCGCCACCAGCTCATGCCCTTTGCCCGGCAACGTCCTTTTATAATTGATGCTATACTCTGAATTGGGCTCGGTCTCATCCTCATCCTGCGTGCGGATGCTGCTTCCCGTTAGCTGCGCATAATCATCCAGGTAATCATCGTAACGTATCTTGGTGAGCCGGTTTCCCTTACTGCGGCGGTTCAGGTAAGAAGCTGTGAGGATGTTCTTATCTGAAAAGTAATAATCCAGTCCCCCGCGGATATTGTTGTTGAACCCCGTGAAAGTCCCCTCGTTCTGCTGCCGCAGGAGGAACAGGGAATCTTCCCCAAATCGCTCCTGGCGCTGCGATCCTTCATAGGGCTGCTTGCGGTATGCGATCCCATAGTTCAAAAAGAAATTGATCTTCTTGTGTCGATAATTGAAATTGAAGGCACCGCCCAGGTTGGTGGGTGTTCCTGTTACCAGTTCCACCATGCCATTGAAACCCTGGCGGGTCTCTTTTTTGAGAACAATATTGATGATGCCGGCCATTCCTTCTGCTTCGTAGCGGGCGGATGGATTGGTGATCACTTCAACCCTTTCCACCAGGTTGGCAGGCAGCTGCTGCAATCCGCTGCCCCCGCGCATCCCCACCAGTCCCGATGGTTTTCCGTCGATCAATATCCGCACATTATCACTGCCCCGCAGGCGCACCCCACCCTCACCATCAACCGAAACCGAGGGGATATTGGTGAGTATGTCCGATGCGGTGCCGCCCGCATTCGCCAGGTCCTTGCCTACGTTGAAGACCTTCTTGTCAAGGGCTAACTGCATGCTGCTCTTCTCCGCCTGCACCACCACCTCTTCCAGGACGCCGCTGATCGGCTGCAGGCGTATGGTCCCCAGGTCATACCCTTCCGGCCCCAGGCTGAATTCCGGGCTATGGCAGGTCGTATAACCCATAAACGCTGCCTCAGCGCTGTAGCGCCCGGGGGGCAGCTCCAGCTGCAGGGTCCCTGAGTCACTGGTGAGCGCGCCCCCCGCTAACTGCCGGCTCCCGGCCTCGTATACCCGGATGCTGGCATAACCCAATGGGATGCCGGAAACCGAGTCCACCACCCTGCCCTTCAGGAAAAACCTGCCGGAAGAATCACTCCGCATCTCCGTACGATCCCATTGCGTGCGAACCGGTTGCGTGCGGACCGGTTGCTGGCATAAGGATTCCGTTGCCGATAAAAGAAGGAGTACCAGGAACCAGCTCACCAATAGCAGGAATTGTCTCATTTCGGGATGCGTTGCTTTGTATCCCCTAAATATACGTTGCAAGCTCCAGCCCGATCGGCTTTATTGAACCCGGGTACTGAATTGCACTTCGATATCGGTGGCAGACTTGGGACTGTTCACGGGATCCTCCGCTAGCTTGTTTGGCGGGTTGCCCGCATAGTGCCGCAGCGTTACCTTAATGGTTCCGATGGCAGCCGCACCCGTACCCCAGGTACTTACCAGGCCGAGCGGCTGGCCGTCTGCATCGTTGTTGAGATTGGATACTGTAATATTACTGCCAGGGGAGGGTTCATAATAAAACCGGTGCGCCACCGACTCTTCCGCGATCTCTTCTGTAATATCTTCTGCGGGATTCACTGTCCTGTTCCATACCTGCAGGCTGACCGCATAACTGGTATTGGGTGCCAAATCAATGGGATCGGCTACCGGGTTTGCACCACCGGGGCCATCTGGATCTTCAAATTGGTAGGTGAGAGTGCTGCCCCCGCCCAAGGGAACAAAGCTGAGTTGTAAGGTTGTGATTATTTCTTCCTCGTTTTCTTCGGCATCATTGTCCTTTGAACAACTGACTAACAGGAATGCAGCAACGCTGATTAACAACAACCCGGGTTTCAGGAAGCTGTTATGGATCATTGACTTTTTCATAATCGTTTTCTTTTTGTTGTTTTTTTAAAATGTCCGGTTTATACTTTTTCAGATTATTCATACAGGTATTGCAGGTCCAGCTTCAGTTTGAACTGGATATTCCTTCCCATTTCATCCGTGTAGTAGCGGAACATATTCAGGTACTCGCGGTAGGACCTGTTCAGCAGGTTACGTGCACTCACGCCGATGGTCAGTGGCAGTTTCCCCCACCTTAATGAAGTGGATACATCCGCATTCAGGAGAAAGTAACCGGGGGGTGGCACTTTATAATCCTGCCGCCCGCCACTTTCGTCCGGCACCCGCTTCTGCCGCATCACCTGCTGCGTTTCTACCGAGAAATAAGTATCCATAAACAGCTTACCGTTTTTAAGCGTATATATCACTTCGTTAGTTATCCTGTCCGCAGGCATCCAGATCAGCCAGTCATTGGTACGCCGGTCGCGCGCCCTTAGCAGCGCATACTGGAAACGGTATGCCACCTGCTCCCAGGGCTGCACCCGGGCACTGAGGTCTATTCCCTGCAACAAGGCATCGGTTTGCTCGTACTCCACCAATGGGAAGGCCCCCCGGATAGTGAGCACCGGATCATCGGGCCTTGGTTGCTGGTAGATATAGTGCCGGATTTGGTTGCGGTAAGCCGACCACTCTATCTGTAACTTGTCATCGCTGCTCGTAAATCTGTTGCTCAGCGATAACCGGAACGATTGCTCCGGTCGCAGCCCTATATTGCCCTTTTCATAGGTTCCCGTTCCATGGTGGATGCCATCTGTCAGTAATTCATTGACATGGGGGGCACGGGTAGACAGGCTCATGGCGGTACTGGCCTGCCACTGCGGCAAGACCTGGAAACCCAGGTTGAATGCGCCTGCCAGCGTGCTGTAGTCGAACTCATATTCATACAAGGTGTCCGTGCCCGCCCGCAGCCGCCGGGTGTCAATCTGCTTGCGGTCAACACGCAATCCGCCCTGGAGGTTCCAGCGGCCTTTCGCCCACTTCTCGATAGCATAACCCCCATAGCTAAACGAAGTATAATTGGGTATCAGGTACCTTCCGCTGTAACTGTTTTCCTGTTGCATGGCCACCACTCCCACGGTTCCGCTGAACTCCTTCACCCGCGGATGTTCCCAGTTGATCTCCTCTGACAGTGTTACTATTTCCAGGTCGAGCTGTGACCCCTTATCTGCCGCGTTCCGAACCAGGTCGTATTCCCTGCGGTTATTGTACTGTCCTGCCAGGATGATGTTGAACCTGCTGTTGCCCTTATCAATGCGGTTGCGGGACTTCATCAGATGGTGAACAATATCCTGGTAGGGCCGCCCGATCCGGTAACTGTCCTGCCCTGTAAACGTGGGGGCGGGACTGTCAGCCTTGATGGCCGCTTCCAGATCAGTCAGGTTGCCGATATGTGACCCGGTAAAGATTCCGACCTGGCTTTGATAGAAGCTGTAATACCATTCCGACTGAAAATGTTCTTTGCGGTAAGTGGCAGTGAGCGATCCGCTTTTTTCTTCCAGCGCGGTATTGTTGAGCCGGTACCCCGGTGTCGCAATAGTGGCCGCCTTCCGGAATGTTCCCTGCACCCGGTAGGTCCAGGTCGGGAATTTTTTCAGCTGCTCCTCCCAGCTTCCTGACACCAACAGCTGACGGTTATTGGTAGCATACTGAGTGTGTAATCCTGCCCGGTAACCAGGAGCCGACAACAACGCCCGGGGCTCCACCAATACCACACCGCCGATGGCATCGGAACCGTAGCGCAGCTCCTCCACCCCTTTCACCACGGTAAGCTTGCCTGCAATAAAAGGATCGATCTCGGGGGCATGCTCATTGCCCCATTGTTGTCCTTCCTGCCGGATGCCGTTGTTAATAATCAGCACCCGGTTACTGTGCAGTCCATGTATAACCGGCTTGGCAATCGTAGAACCCGTTTGCAGCATGCTGACGCCGTTGATCCTGCTAAGCGCTTCGGCCAGGTTGCCACCCAGGGAGGCCTCCAGCTCGCGGCCCGATAATTCCTGCCGCCAGCCGCCGGCAGCCACTTTCCGCTGACCCGTAACCGTTACTTCTTCCAGTGCAGCCGCACCGGGTACCAGGTCAATGTCTGTATGTTCGTTTTTCCGGAGCACCAGGTGCCGGATCACTGTATCATAACCTGCGTGGGTCACCACCAGCCAGTATTCGCCCGCACAGAGCCCTTCCAGCCGGAAATCACCGTTGCCATCGGTCACCAGGGTCCAGCCCTTAAACTGATCCGAGCGTCCCTCCGTTTCCGAACGCCCCTCCGGTACAGAGCGTCCCTCCGGTTCCCCGTGCCTTTCTGGTCCCGAACGCCCCAACAATACCCGGCGCTCTACTTGTACCATCGCGCCGGGAAGATTTTCATGTGCTTTACTGCTGTGCACGTGGCCACTTAAACGAAACGGGCAGTTCTGCCCATAAATCCAGGAATTTCCTGCCAGCAGTGACAGGATCAATAACAGGTACTGTTTCACAAAACCAGATTTTAACTAACGGGAAGGAATACGTTCAAATAGACGGTAAGGGATGAAAAGGCGATGGTGTCACCACCACACAGCACGGATATGAATCTATACTGCAGGCACTATACACTGACATAAGCCCGCATGGAGGGTCACCCCTGGTTTCAGGAAAAAATGGCTGGTGGACCGCGGTCGGAATATGCCAGTCCGATGGAAGATGTAAAATGCCCCCGGTACAATGCGGACTCTTGCTGGAACCAGCACTGGTGGAGGGCAGGTTGCAGGGCCTGCGTGGCATCAGCATCCTGGGCAATGTGGTAATCGCAAATCACACAGCCCGGGTCCTGCTCTAACTGCTCTCCGCCCGGTATCAGCACAAACCGGTCCGGGTGATGCGTATGAAACAGCTTCACTCCGGTGATCCAGCAAAACACCGCCAGCAGGCAGGCTGCCAGGAGTCTATGCGTTATGGTAGCAGGACGATTCACGGGGCAAAACTAAGGGATTCCGGCTCAATTTTGCAACACAGTTGTAATTTATTCGACTATTCCTGGCAGCTGCCCCTTTCGATGTTATATTGCTCCCCCCAGTCCCGCAGCGCATCCAGCACCGGCTTCAGGCTCCTTCCCCTATCAGTCAATGCGTATTCCACCCGCGGTGGCACTTCTGCATAAGTGGTCCGGGAAATAATGCCTGCCACTTCCAGCTCCCTTAACTGTTGCAGCAACACTTTGCGTGTAGCATCGGGCGATTCTTTCAGTAACTGGCTGGGACGCACGCTACCCATAGCAAAAATGCCACTCAGGATGCTCAGTTTCCACTTGCCCGACAACAGGTTCAGTGTGCTTTCCATCGCGCAATCATTCTTTATTGCTGTTTTCCGGATATACGCTTTGTTCTTTTTTTCGGGTTTTCCGGTTTTTCCGGTTGTTTCGGCTTTTCCGGTTGTTTCGGTTTTCCCGATTGTTTCGGTTTTCCCGATTGTTTCGGTTTTCCCGGTTTTAATGGTTGCACTGGTGTGAATCGCTTTCATATTAATTCCATGGTTACTTATTGGTTACTTAGCTATTCCTGTGTAACATATTGTACACCTCCCCCACCTGCCCTTATTTTGCTGCAGGGTTCTTCCCAACCAATTTATACTCCAAACTTATGCGATTCTATATTTTCATACTATTACAAAACCGGGTTTCCCTCCCGATTCCCGGCTTTCCACTTCACCGTTACCTGCTCACCCACTTACAGCTCCGTTGCTTACTGCGTACCCGCTTCTTACTTACCCGCTTCTTACTTACCCGCTTCTTACTTACCCGCTTACTGCTTAAATGGTTCCTGCTTATCTGCTTTCTGCTTATCTGTTTCCTGCTTATGGGAAAAAGGGCAACGAGTCAGGTTCATTCCCGGGATTCTAATATCCATATCTACTCCACCAACCTGTTCCCCGAAAGTATTGCCTACGATACTGCCACCGGTCGTATCTACGTCTCCAGCGTGGCACAAAAGAAAATCGTGTACCTCAGCTCAGGGGACAAAGTCCACGATCTGTTTAGCAGCGGGCAATACGGATTCAGAAACGGACTGGGATTAAAGATCCGGGATAATATCCTGTGGGCGATCTCTTCAGCAGCTAACAGTCACCATTCTACGCTTTTTCGTTTTGACCTGGTAACCGGATATTTGACCGACACATTTCCCTTTACCGCCAACCACCCGGTTTTTCTGAACGATCTCTGCTTCGACAACGAGGATAATATCTACTTAACGGATTCGCATAACCAGCATATATACCGCCTGCATATCCGCTCCGGTAAAACTAGCCTGTTCTTTGAAGGACCACAGATCCTGCATCCCAATGGCATTACTTTCGATCCCCAAAACAACAGCCTCCTGGTAGCGTCTGATTCCATTGGACTGGTGCGGATCTCCTTGCCAGACCCATCGGCTTTATTACTCAAAAGAGCCCCGCAGCAATTCCCTTCGAAAGGACTCGACGGCATCTATTATTACCGCGGTTCGGTGATCGGCATCTTTAACGGCACTACGAACCTACAGCAACATGGGGTCCTTCGGTTCTGCCTCAACGATAGGGGTGATACCATCACCGGCGTAGATACCCTAACAAACCAAAACCTTAATGTACCCACCACCGGATTCCTGGAAAAAGACCACTTCTATTTTCTTTCCAAAACCTACCTGGCAGACTACCTCCTGCAATCAAACAACCTACATATGTCTAATGAAATTCGCATCCTGCCACTTCCTCAAACCTGTCAGTCTGAAAGAATGCAGGTCCTCTCCGAAACCTTTATCGCCTTTAACCAGGCCAATTGGGACACCCTATTCTCCTACTATACCGATGATGCCATCTTTCTGGAACAACAACCAGGGAAAGATGCTACCCAATACAGCAAAACTGAGGTGAGGCAAAAATACCTGGACTTTCGCCGGCAATACCCTGACCTGCAGGATGAAGTCCTTCACACAAGCTGGCAGGGAAACCAGGCAACGGTAACCCTGCAATTTTCAGGTACGCATGCTGTTAGTGGGGAAACGTTGTCCGGCCAGGCCCGCATCATCATGGACTTCAACGAGCAGCACCGCATCACCCGGGAACAAACTTTTTTCTGATATGATCCTGTCTGGTGGCGGTCACCGGTTGTTTCAGACTAATCTCTTTTTCATGAATGCTCTTCCTGAGCCCGACTTTAAGTACCGCTCAAAAGCCATCGCCCTGTGTTTCGAAGAAAACGCTGCATGGAAAACCATTTCTACTGGAAGGGAACAGGCCGTGGAAGGAACCTCACCCCGCTGATGCTGTTGGTAACGGCAGAGATCTCCGTATCATACATCCTTAATGTGCGCAGCAATATCGCGGAAGCTCATTCCATGGCCATAAAGCCCAAGAATCTTATGTTCCAGATTCTCTGCCAAAATAGTCTCCTGTTTTCTGACTAATTGAGGCTCAAATCGAAACAACCGCCAGACAAGCGTTTGGTGAGAAGATCTCTTTATTTACGAATTTGACAAAATAGAGTTAGTTAAAATAGATTTCCGTGGTTCAAGTATTATTAATATATAAACAGAAATCAACTACCATACAAAGAAATACCATATTCAAAATCATATAGAGTAAGTCTCCGAAGAAAGTAATAAGTATCCCAAAACTTTCTAAGGGCTGTGACATAACTTTTACGTGTGGTATTCCAAGCTCCTTGAGCAATATTTAATTCTGTAATGCTTAATTTTCCAATTTGATATAAATTATTCGCAATTTTATATCGTCGTTCTGCAACTGAATCAGCCTCACTTGCAATAACTATACTTTTTTTTAGAAGCTCAAAATTTTTGGCAAGTGTTGTAATCTCTTGAATCAATACAGCCTCCTCTAAATCATTATTAAAATTTGTCAATTTTTCAACTGCAGTTGCGGTACTAAATCTAGCTTTTTTTCTACCCCAGTCTATAATGGGTATATTGAAACCAATACTTAACCGTTGTTGATTACGTGGATCTACATAAATATCCGAAAAATTATTACCTATATTATTCAATCCAAAACTAGCAATTAAGCCTATCTGCCTGTTTGTAGCCTTGGCTATAGCAAGCTCACGTTGTGCCTCTTTTAATTTCCTTTCAAAAGCAATAAATTCAGGTCTATTCTTTTTTGCAAATTCTATGGCAGTATTTAAATCAATCTGAATATTATAATCCTGTTTTGGAATTATTGGAATAAGATCTTCTGAATTTGATAATCCTAAAAATGTTTTTAATTTAAGCTGGCATATTTCAAACTCATACCTTGCATTCTCGAGAAATTGTTTATTATTTAAAACCTGTAATTGTAGTTGTAATAAATTATCTTCAGTTGTAGTTCCTAAATTTATCCTTTTAAGTTCAATAGAATAATTTAACTCAGAATTCTTCAAATTCGCGCGTCCCAATTCTATATTACTCTGAGCATCTAGCAGATCAAAATATAAAACAACACATTCTTGACGTATGTATTCAATATCTTGAGCATAATTTCTTTTAGATTCTTCAAATATTAGAGGCTGGATAATTTTATTCCATTTTAATTCATTGAATCCGAATAATGGCTGGTTTAATTGTACATAAATAGGTGTACCATTATATTGACGAAATTTTGTATTAAAATCATCAAAACGTGTTAAATCCGTATTCAACGACAATTCACCGCCTGTAAAAGGAATTTTTTGACTAATCCCAAAACCAACATTCGTATAATTTTGTCTTATAGATTGAAATTTAATAGTACCATCAGGTTGTCTTACTCCAAAATATTCTTTATTATACATAGGTAGGTTACCATTAAATGAAATTTGCGGCTTTGTATTGCTTTTAAATTCAAGGAACTTATAATAACTAATATCTTTTTGGGTAGTTGCTAATTTATACTTGGGAGAATTATTTAACGCTAAATCAATCACTTCCTTTAAAGTAAATAATTGATTCTGACAAAAGCCATTTAACCCAAACATTATACCACCTATAAGAATAATAATTTTCATCATTCATTGAATTTATGTTTATTCAAGAACCAAAAGGCTAATGGTACAAACCAAGTAGTAAAAAATGTTCCAATAGTCAATCCCCCAATAATTACTAAAGCTAAAGGTTTTTGTAAATCGTTTCCAATCCCTCCAACAAAAAGCACAGGTAAAAGCGCGAAGCTAGTTGTCAAAGAAACCATTAACAAAGGTTTTAAACATATATCTCCAGCTTCATGAATCATTCGCATTAAAAGTTGACTATCTTTTTTTAAACCCATATTTAGATACTTCTTTTGAAGCCTGTTTAATGTCTCCACTTTCAAAATTGGATCATCCACAATTAATCCTAAAATTACAATGAATCCTATTGCAGCCATAACATCTAAAGTTCCACCCATTATCCAAAGCATGAACATTCCACCCGATATTCCAATTGGTATAGTCAGCATTACTAAAAAAGGTTGAATCAAGCTTTCATATTGAAATGCTAAGATGATATATAATAAAAATAGAACAATGAAAAATATATACCAGAGTTGAGTTAAGTTTCGATTATCTTCAAAATATCGCCCAATAAAATCAACCTTATAATCATATAATACAGCATCTTGAGTAACCTTATCCATTAAATAATCAAAATTTATATTCTGATTTTCCCAATAAATAGATTTATACACACCTCCAATATCAGCAGAAACTTCCTTTGGCTCTTCCGTATAATATAACGAGATAAATTCAGAAATAGGATAACTAATTTTATTTTTACTATCAACAAACTGATTTGAAACTAAATTATGCTGACCAGAATTGCTGCTTATTTGAATGGGTATTATTTCACCAAATTTTTTTATTTCTGATATTTGGTAATTACCAAATTCAATTTGTAATTTTTTTATGATATCATCCCTATTTATGCCATACAAAGACATTTTATCATAATCATATAAAACTTCTAAACTTTTTTCCATAGAAAAACCAGAACCTAAATTTCCAGGATGAGTATTGTTTATTATTTTTTGTATACTAGTTAACTCATTTATACCGTTTTGGTCACTAATAGATCTAAATCTGGCTTCTAAATAATTAGAACTATTTCTAAATAATTGAGTAAACGCATTAGGTGCTTCTTCAACGTTAATAATGGCACTTGGATAATTATTACGTATCCATATTTTTATTTCATTTTCCTTTTGTAATCGAATTTCTTCGGTCAAATAAGAAAAATATATTTCAGTTTGTTGAATGGAATTTCTATTACCTTGTAATAAATATTTCTTTATTCCAATATCTGATTCAGTATAGAGGACTCCAGTATCAAATCTTCCAATTAATTCCTTTGTCCTTTTCAAATTTTCACCTACACCTATAGGTTCATTCCAATCTATTATTACTTGACTATCTGTTTGAGATATTTTCGGTAATGTTCTTTTAGGAATGAAACTAATGAATATAAATCCTAAAGGCATTATTGCAATAGTTATTATAACATAAATCAACTTGTGTTTTAGAATATGATCAATCATTTTATGATACCCCTTTGATATCCATGAATAAAATATTGTATCATCTTTTATATCACTAAAGGGTGACTTCAGAAATAACCTATATAACAGAGGAATAAGAATAAAAGCTACTAACAATGAAACACCCAGGGAAATACTCAACGCTATACTTTGATCAAAAACTAAAACTCCAGCAATTCCACTTAATAAAACCAATGGAATATAAACAGCAACAGTAGTTAGAACTTGGCTAATGACAGGAGTAATTACTTCATTTGTTCCTTCAATGGCACTATCCGTTGCATTCAATCCTTTCTTCCTTTTTCTACTAATACTATCTATTACAACAATAGAATTATCAATAAGCATTCCTATGCCAAGTGCTAACCCAGACAAAGAAATAATATTCAATGAAATGTTGAAAATGTAAAATAAAATAAAAGTAATAATTAAAGAAAGAGGAATACTTATACTCATTAATATTGGTGAAGCCCAATTTCCTAAAAATAGAAACAATAATAAGATTGTAAGAATGCCTCCATAAATTAAATCCTGTTTAAGATTAGATATTCCAGCATCTAACAAAAAACTTTGATCTTGCGTAAGTGCAAAATCTACTCTAGGATAATCCTTCTTGAATTTTTCAACTGTGGTATTAATTTTAGGGATTAAATTATTCATTCTACTTCTATCTTGTTTATGAATAGTCATAACCAAGCTCTCACCTGAATTAAATAAATGATAACCAGAAGGATTCTCATATTCTGTACTTATCTCAGCAATTTCTGATAATAAAACAACTAATCCACTTTTTGTATGAATTGGAATTTGTTTGATTTGTTCTATAGATTCAACTGTGTTTTCTAATTTTACAAGATATCTATACTGTCCGTTTTTAACATTCAATGAACCAAAATCAAGGCTATAACTATTGATGGTATTAAATATAATGTCTTCCTTTATACCAAGAGAGCTTAATAAATTGGATTTGGGCCTTATTAAAATAATGCCATCCTGTTGTCCATTAATATCCACTAAAGAAACACCATCAATTTGCTCAAGTCTTTTTCGTAACACTTTTAGTGCAAAATCTGACACTTCAAGCAAATTAGAATTGCTTCTAGGAGTAATCTGAAGCCTTACAATAGGAATATCCGAAGTATTTACCCTTATAACTTGTGGCCTACCTAAATCTTTGGGAAATTGATTTGTAAGCAGATCCAATTTTTCATTAACCTCTATATAGGCTAAATCCATTCTGGTTCCATATTCAAAATTTAAATAAACAGTTCCATAATGATTAATCGCTTTTGATTCAATGGAATTTAATCCCTCAATTGAAGAAAGTTTTTCTCTAACAGGTTGAAGGAAATTCTTTTCAACTGTTGTCGCTGGACTATTCGGGTAGGTATTGAAAATGATAATTTGAGGAACTTGGACCTGGGGAAGTAAAGAAATGGGTATTTTGCCAAATAAAATAACACCAATAATAAGAAGAGATAAGAAACTAAGTATAACAGCAATAGGTCGATGAATAATATACTTTAACATTCAAATAAGTTATCCATATTTCTAAATAATTTCAGCTATTTCTTCTACTTGTGTATCATGAACTAATTGCATATTATTTGAAATTATAATTTTGTCCCCTTCTTTTAAACCTGAAAGTACTTCAACTTCCTTTCCATTATCTCTACCAATTGTAACAAAATTCCAATTTGCCTTTCCATTATTGAAAGTAAATATTACGGTTCGATTATTACGGATTGTAACGGATTCTTTTGGAACAACAATTCCTTTTTTAAGGGGGATTTGAATAACTGCTTCACAATTCATACCAGGAAACAAATTGCTTGTTCTATTACTTTTATCGATCCTTAAGTTAACTATGATTATACCATTTTCATCAACAGCTGGATTAACATTTACAAGTGTAGCCAGAATTTTTTTATCTGGTTGAGAAATTGGAAAAACAATACAGGGGGTGCCATTTTTTAAATACGAAATATCAGACTCCAAAACTTTCACCTCAAGAAACAATTTCTCTGGATTATAAATTCTAAATAAAGGTTCTCCACTTTTAACAAATTGCTTATCAACTACTTTTAAATCAGCAACAGTACCTGAAAACGGGGCTTTTATGATCAGTTTTGAAAGTTGATATTCTGCTTCCTTTATATCAAGTTCAGCATCTGTTAAACCAGAAGCCGTTTTTAATTTTTGATCTAATAACAAAACTTCCTTATCAGATAGACCGGTAGTTAGATTAATGTATCCCAATTTTAAGCTTTCATATTCCTTTAAACAATTGAACCTCTTAGCAATTGCTCTTTCTTGCTTAATCTTTGCTTCAGTTGTATCAAAAAAACAAACTGAAACACCCTTTTCAACATGCAAACCGGGCCGGATATTAAAAAGCCTTATTTGTCCGAATGTCTCATTAATAACAACATGGTCTTCAACAGACTTTATCTTTCCATTGGTACGAATAACATACTCAAATGGCTTCTGCACTAATCGCTTAGTTCTAACCTTAATAGATTCTCCTAACCCAACAATTTCTTGTACTTCAGTCTGCGATGTATTATCAATTGAATTTTGGCATGAAAATAAAATAAATAGGAGAAATATAGGCAAATAATAGTAGCATCTCATAATGTTCAAATTACTATAACCATAAGCCAATAAGATCTAATATAACTACATTTTATTCTTATTAAAATACAATTGTAAGTTTGATATAGTATTTGGTTTTTGTGGACTTTGCTCAACTACATTAACAACATTTCCATTTTCCAATTCTATAACAATGGGATAGACCGATTTTTCTTCAAAATAAAATGTATTAGTAGTATCAATTATAATATTGGAATGAAAATAAATTGAATCACCAAGCCTCAACTTTATTTGTTTGGATGATCGCAAATTTGTAAAAATGCATAATAACGAATCGGAAGCATTGTAATAATTAGTAACAAATGTTTCTGCCTCACTTATACAACCTCCACATCCAGCATTTGGAATTAATAAAACGTATTTTTTTCCTACAAATTGATCTTTAGAAGCAGAAATAAGTGCATCAAACTCATTATTATTATTTTTCTTTATTTCATTTCCGTTTGAACAACCTATTAAAAACAGTATTAAAACTGATAAGTATTTATTAATTACTAACATTTCTATTTAATTTAAAAATATCAAAAATCAAATAATCATCCGAATCCACTTTCTTTCTCCAGATGTTAATACCTTCTTCAGTAAAATATATTGCATCTCCATTTATCGTAGCATCAAATTCAGCTTCGCCAATAATATTAAATTTTTCATCCAAAATTGTGACTAGCATATGAGGAACTTTTTCTTTTGATCCAATTGACTTTTGCATTCGTAAATATTGATCCTCGGGTATTGCCCTCCTAAAAAACCTTAAGTACTGTTTTCTAATTGGATCATAGCAAATTTGATTAAAAGTACCTTGTGTAAAAAAATGCCTATCGTTTAATTCAAAATCACTTCCAGAATTTCCAATTCTATTTTCCAATTCATCAAAATGTTTGAAATTAGAATTACCAGCATAAAATGACTTATATGTTTTATTTTCCACGTTAAATATGGTAATGCTGTCTGAAATGGGAAAAGAAATGATTAGTTCTTTTGTTGAAGGGTTAAATGTATTATAAACTTCATAGCACCTAACACTTAATTTAGTATCTAAATATTCATTTGAAAATGAGCCAAAATATTCTTCGGTTTTATCCATTAAGTTTGTGGACATAAATAAGTCACGTGGAAACACAGTATGCTTATCTGTAGAAGATAATATTGATTCGCCACCATTATTATTCAAATAAACCTTTCCATCTTGATACAACATTGGCTTATTTAAAGATACCGCAGGATACGTTTGCTTTTTTATCGGAATTTTTGAAACGATATTTCCATCAAAATTTAATAAATAGATGTTTTTACTTATCGAGTTAAATAGTACTAACGAATCCTGACCAATAATCTGAAATCCAGACTCTAAATATTGAATCTTACCTATTCCATTAGGCCCATCAATGTTAATAGGTATATCTTTTATCTTTTTGGATGAATCATAATCAAAAAGAAGTATACTAGTAGAACCAGAGGTATTAAAAAAAGCAAATATTCTCTTATTTCCGAAGCCAAGCTTACTAGCATATTCAGCATCCAAAAATTGATATGAATTATAATAAAATACTGATTGTGTATCTAGTCGAATAACTTTTTCTCCAATTTTCTCAAATTTATATGAATCAAAAATGTGTTTAGCTCTATTTTGGTTACAAGCCAATAATGTAAATAAAATACTTACTATAATAATAAACTGAACCCTATTCATAAATTGAAATATGCTCATTAGAAATATAATTAATTAAAAGAAATAAACTGACATTGTATAATACATCTACCAAAATGATAAATTAAGATGTTAATACAATGTCAGTTAATTTAATCGATGTGTTAAATCAAAATCCTCTTAAGGGCATACACATGATTCGCCACCAGATTGACCACACTTGTAATCAATTGTTTCACCAGCACTGTTTACATACTTTTGGCATTTGCAATTTTCTCCAACTTTTAGCGTACAAGTCCCACCTTCAGCGGGCGCGTTAGCATTTGCTGTTTGAGAAAACATCAAAACAACTCCCATGCCTATAGTCAATGCTATGGCATAAATTCCAATTTTTCTTTGCATTTTAAATTGTTTTAAATGTGATTAAATAAAAGCAATCCCTTACGCGTAAAGGAATATTCAAAGCAATGATAATAATACAGAGTGCAGTTATACTGCATTCAGGGAATTTTCTGAGACTTTTTAATCAGTCAGAAAACCAATGCAAAAACGTCCATTTGAATGATAATAATAACTACTACGAATTCTATCGTATTTAATTTCGGCTCCTCTTAATCGCATAATGGAGATTAGCTCATACAATGTTCTCTTAGAAATATTAAGCTTTTTTGCTAATTGGTCAGGGGTGCCAGTACCTTTTATACGAATAAGCCTGTCAATGACCTCAATACGGTCAAGATATCGATTTACCATGAGGAAAAGTTGGATAAGGTTCTTAGGTAAATCTAATGTAGATAAATTTGTATTAAGAACAAATACTTTATAATATATTTTTAGTGAATAAATAGACGATTCATGTAGGAATTCATATTTCCAACCACTTAAAGTATTAGAAATTGCCAATATCATCTTTTCGTATAGTCCTGGTATTTGGACTAGTTCTATTCATCACACTATTTACATTTCCCACCATTAATTTTGAGCTAAATCGAAATCAAAGTTCCAATGAGATAACTGTTGAATACCAGTATTTTAATAGTACACCAGAGACAAATGAAAATCTGATCACTTCCATCTTAGAAAGTGTATTATCACAAATACCTAACTTAAATAAAATAGAATCAAAATCTACCCAAAATTCAGGGGAAATCAATTTAATATTTGAGAACGAAACAAACTTAGATTATAAAAGGCTTGAAATTGCCTCCCTTATCCGTCGCGTGTACAAAGACCTGCCAGAAGGAACAACCTACCCATCCATATCCCTAAAAAATAATTCACCTTCCAAAACTGCAGTACTAACCTATGCAATAACAGCAAACCAAGAAACAAATCAAATAAAAAACCAGGTAGAAAATATACTCTGTAAACAATTATATAAGATAGCCAACTTTAGTAATT
Organism: uncultured Flavihumibacter sp.; assembly: GCA_965649495.1. Taxonomy (GTDB): domain Bacteria; phylum Bacteroidota; class Bacteroidia; order Chitinophagales; family Chitinophagaceae; genus Flavihumibacter. Next base: position 33,435 of record CBFGLD010000007.1, read on the forward strand.
ATTCATTAACAGGATATGGAAACGATCAACTCACAATTGTTTATGACATTGAAAAGCTAAACTCATACGGAATTAAAGTAGAGGATATCAAACAGAAAATTATTTCATATGGAGCTTCGAAATATCCCGGAAAAGTATCAGTTAATGTAAATCAGTATTTAATTACAAACAAAAAAGCTCTTGAAGAGATAAATGAAATTTACCAACTACAAATCATTAGTAATAAAAACCAAATTGTATTCTTAAAAGATCTATGTCAGATTTTAATAGAACCACGACCTGTAAATCAATACTATAGAATTAATGGACAAAATAATATTTCATTGTCAATATACGCAGACAGAGGGACAAACACAATTCAATTTACAAAACACATAAAAGCATTCATAATTGAAAATGCAAAAAAACTGCCTAAAGGTTATAAATGTATTTTGATTGATGACAATACTTCTATTATTAAAAATGAAATACATAAAAATTATATTCGAATATTCATTTCTCTACTCATTATTACATTATTTATATTATTAACATATAGAAATTGGAAGTATTTTTTTGTTCTAATTGCTAGTATTTTTGCTAGTTTGTCCATCACAAGTTTATTGTTTTCAATTTTAAATATATCAGTTAGTTCAAATTCAATTTCCGGATTAACCGTATCATTTGGAATACTATGCGACTATATAATATTGACTATTGAGGAATATAATAAACGAAAATCTTTATCCATTTTAAATTCACTACTTCTATCGGGAATAACAGTTGTATTTGCATTATCAGCATTCTACTTCTTACCTAGTGATGGCGAATCGCTTTATTCAGATTTTTCGTTGATCGTAATACTATCAATACTATCTTCTATCTTAATAGTTAAGTTATTTATACCTAGCTTTCTAAAAGTTCTTTCCCCCAACAAAAAAAAATCACCTTTTGAGCATGATTTTGAAATAAATAAACAACTTCAGATTAACTCTTCATATTACACTACAATCAACTTCTTCCATAAAAATAAATATGTGCTGTATATTGTCATACTACTTACTTTCGGAATTCCATTGTTTCTAATTCCGAAGAAACTAGAAGGGAATAAATGGTATCACAGAATATATAATACAACATTCGGAAATACTTACTATCAAGAAAATTTACATCCCTTTTTATCTTCTATTGTAGGTGGATCAAGCCGAATGTTTTACCGTAATGTATTTGAAACATCTCTTCCAACTTACAATGAAAAAACAAAAATAATTATCAAAGCTTCATTACCATATGGCACTGTATTAGATGAAATGAACTTGGTAATGAAAAATTTAGAAAAATACTTAGAAAACATAAGTGGGATTAAATCTTACATAACACATGTTGAATCTGGAGAAAATGCAACAATGGAAATCACATTTAAAGATAAATATGAAAAATCATCACTTCCCTTACAATTGAAGTCCCAATTAATGAAACGTTCGATTGAAAGAGGGGGAGTTGAGTGGAGTATTTATGGTATAGGTAATGGATTTAATTTAGCCGGTAATGAACAAACCCCTAGATTCAAAATAATATTGTCTGGATATAATTATAATCAATTAGAAACAGAATCTTTAACCATATCTAAATTACTCTCTACAAATAGCAGAATAAAAAATATTAACAATAATGACAAGTTCAACTACGATGATAATGATATAAATGAATATGTATTAAATATTTCGGATAGATATTCCACATTATTAGGTATAAATAAAGAAATAATTATAAAAAATTTAAACGAATTAGGTGAAAATACAAATATCATTAGCTACATAAATTTGCAAAACGTCCAACTTCCAATTATTTTAAAGGAAAAAAATTCCAATAGCTTTAATGACTTTAGACTGAAAAACGATTTAATACAAATTGATTCTGTTAAAGTTATTCGATTGAATTATTTGGGAGATCTGAAATACAATAAAAAACCGGGTTCCATTTACAAAGAAAATAGACAATACATTAGAGTAATCACCTTTGATTATATTGGATCAGTTAGGAATGGCATTAGCCAACTTAATTCATTAATTAAAAAAATAAATACAAATTTGCCTAATGGATACGAAGCGAAAAGCGAAAATTCTCGTTTTAATTTAAATGAACCGAATAATTACTTGAATATAATTTTCATTTTATTACTTGTAAATTATATTCTTTTTGCGATTTTTTTTGAAAGCTTTAAATATTCATTATACATTTCTACGCTTATACCCCTTTCATATATTGGTGTTTTTATAACATTTTCAATGGGCAAATTCTATTTTGATGAAGGAGGTTTTGCTTCCTTTGTCATTCTTGGAGGATTGGTAACAAATTCATCTGTTTTAATACTCAGAGAATTTATAAGATCTAAACAAGTTGAAAGTAGTTTAAGTAACAATCAACTATTACTGAATGTAATAACAGAAAGATCCCGAACGATTTTATTGACAACTGTCGCTACATGCGTTGGATTGGTTCCATTTCTATTTACCAGCCATTTAGATAAATTTTGGTTTTCTTTTTCAATCGGCACAATAGGCGGCTTAATTTTTTCATTGTTTTGCGTTTTTATTATTTTGCCTATATTCATTTGGGAAAAAGAAAAGAAATAAATTATCGTCATTGAAACTGCTATCAACTACCATATAAATTTATTTTTAAACACTTCCATTACTTAGTATTCCCACAGCTAAAACACCTGCAGGACCTGGTCCGCTCAGAACTGCCCGCCGATGCTATGGAAAAACTGCCGGTATTGGAAACCCTGGATTTTATCGCTGCCGGCCAGAACATAATCCTGGGTGGAAGCCCGGGAACCGGAAAAACCCATATTGCCATCGGCCTTGGTATCAAAGCCTGTCAGGCAGGCCACACCGTGTTATTTACAACCGTGTCGCGCTTACTCACGCAGATCCGGGAATCGCATTCCAGCCGCTCCTTGCGCACCCTGGAGCTCAAGTTTGAAAAGTATGACCTGGTGATCTGCGATGAGTTCGGTTATATCTCCTTTGACAAACCCGGTGCTGAAATGCTTTTTAATCACCTCTCGCTGAGAACCGGGATAAAATCTACCATCATTACCTCCAATCTTGCTTTTGACAAATGGAATGATGTCTTTGGAAACGACACCGTACTCACGGCTGCATTGCTCGACAGGCTGACCCACAAAGCGCACCTGGTCAACATGAATGGAAAATCCTTCCGGATGAAAGAAACCAAAAAACTGCAACAGTCAAGGAAATAGTGCAGTGATGGTATGCTCAGATAACCGGCGATATTCCTGGCAGGTTGCTCCGCAGCAGAGCCCGCTTCCGCTTCTCACCGATGTGGCGAAAATAGTGGAAATAGAGAATGTAAAGAGCGGGAAATGCAAAGAAAATTGTCAAAAAAATATTCCGGGAAATGCAAAGAAAAAAAGAACCAAAAAAAGAAATAATAGGAATGGGCTATCGCCCATAGTCTATTTAATGATCGGTTTTTGAAGGCATAAATATCCAAGCATTATTAAACAAAATGAAACTACATTTACCCCCTGCTAAGTGGTACACTTTTCAACCGGAATAGTGGTACATAATTGAATCGGTACAAACACACATCAGCGTTTCCAACTCATATTCTGTTAATGCTGTTCGCTCAACCTCCCTTCGCCTCATTTCAAACCCTAAAAAGGGATCTTTCTGTAGCCAACCATGCCGGATACAGCGATTTATTATTTTACGAAAGTTGGCAAGGTATTTTACGGTTGAGTTATGCCCACAGTTCCGGACAGATTTTAACCAGAACTCATAATCACTGAGGAATTCATAGTTTAAATGATGAAGCTCCAAATCCGTTCTCTTATAGCGCCATTTAATAAACGACAGCGTATGCCGCAACGATATTTCATAGCGTTGCAAGGTTCCCGGAGCGTATTGCTTTCCAACCAGCACTTTCATTTGGTCGTTGTGTTGTTGAAAAATCTCCAGTATTTTCTTTGCAGATTTTCCTTTATCCTCACCTAGTACAAAAGATTTAATTGCTTCCGGTGTTAGGATGGTACCTTGTTCAAGTAAGCTTCGCTTCGCCTCGTAAATCTTCTGCTGTATAGTATCTAAATAGGCATTAATTGATTTTACCGAATCCGATCGTCCATTCAATCTTCCGGATTGCGAATTCCAATTTCCGATGCTACATGTCCTTTTCAAACTCAATTCAACGGACTTACCATCTACTGTAATACGGCAGTAAATTTTGCCTTCTACTGTCGAACCGGCACGTTTTCTCAAGAAGAAAAACAACCCAAAACTACGTTCCATAAGCTCCCTGTTTATCGTTATAAATATAGTTTTAATGCATTAACATATTCGTACATATGTTTATATAAAACGTTAATAAACAGCTCATTGTAGAGGTTTCAGTGAATTACGGGCAAGTTTGGTAGCAGTTCAACGAATTGTTCAACTAACTATACCCGTAAACTGAAGTAAAGTGAAGGCAGACTAAAATGCAAAAAGCCTGCAAACACTTGATTTTGCAGGCTTTATACGTTGTACTTTACGTATCTTATTGATTTTCTGCGGAGAGAGCGGGATTCGAACCCGCGATACCCTTTAGAGGTATACACACTTTCCAGGCGTGCTCCTTCAACCACTCGGACATCTCTCCAATTGCTTCACTACCCAGGGAACCCGCAGTAGTGAAACGGGACGCAAATATAGGGGAATCTCATGCAATCGTCAACTCTCCCCGCAAGGAAGTTTCCAGCAGTTCCTTCATCCGCCCCCGGCTCAGTTTCTGCGGCAGCAGCCACATCAGCTTGGCCACCGTGGCTTCAAAGGTCATATCGTGCCCGCTGATCACCCCGATCTCCTTCAGG
>CBFGLD010000008.1:0-38156 GCA_965649495.1 uncultured Flavihumibacter sp.
GCGAGGAAGCTATCCGGCAACATTACAGGGCGATCTGCGACATCGTGGAAGGAGATATCAGCGCCGAAGTATTGGGAACCGAACTGGATACGATCATTGAAGAGGGCAAGGTACTGGCTGCCCTGCATCCCAATATCGTAGTAAAGGTTCCGATGATCAAAGATGGGGTGAAGGCCATTAAGTGGTTTTCCGATAATGGGATCAAAACCAATTGTACGCTGGTGTTTTCCGCCGGGCAAGCAATCCTGGCGGCAAAGGCCGGTGCTACTTATGTATCGCCTTTTATTGGCCGTATTGATGATAGCGGATGGGATGGCATACAACTCATCAGCCAGATAGCGGGGATTTACCTGACACAGGGTTATTCCACCCAGATACTGGCCGCTTCCATCCGGAATGCCAACCACATTATCTCCTGTGCAGCGGCCGGGGCGCATGTTATCACTTCGCCGTTAGATCCCATCCTGGGATTATTAAAGCACCCGCTGACTGACATCGGGCTTGCGAAATTCCTGGAGGATGCCAGGAAGATGTGACAACAGGGGCAGTAGACAAGCCACCGGATATTTACAAATAAGCAACAAGCAACAATCAAATGCAAGCAACAGAAATCATGGATCGGGATATGACGGGGCAGCTAACCGAACGCAGTACTGACTCCGAAAAATTGGCACGGATCGCATCCCAGGTGCGCCGTGATATTGTGCGTATGGTTCATGGGTGCCAGAGTGGGCATCCGGGAGGTTCCCTGGGTTGTGCCGATTACCTCGTGGCACTCTATTTCGGGATTATGAAACACGATCCGGGATTTAACATGGATGGGATCGGGGAAGACCTGTTTTTCCTTTCCAACGGTCATATATCCCCGCTTTTTTACAGCGTACTGGCAAGATCGGGATATTTTCAAACTGCCGAGCTTCAAACATTCAGGCAGTTGAATTCCAGGCTCCAGGGGCATCCCACCACCCATGAACATCTTCCGGGTGTGCGCATCGCTTCCGGATCGCTGGGCCAGGGACTATCAGTGGCAGTTGGTGCCGCCAGGACAAAAAAACTGAACCAGGATGAAAGCCGGGTATTTGTACTGCATGGCGATGGAGAACTGCAGGAAGGTCAGATTTGGGAAGCCGCCATGTTTGCCGCTCACCATAAAGTTGACAATCTCATTGCAGCAGTGGATTATAACGGTCAGCAGATTGATGGATCTACTTCTGAAGTTATGAGCCTGGGGAACCTCCGTGCAAAATGGGAAGCTTTTGGCTGGATCGTATTAGAATGTAAAGGCAATGATATGGCAGCCATTCTGCAGACCCTTGCCGAGGCTGTGGAGCGCAGCGGTAATGGGAAACCTGTTGTTATATTGTTGCATACCGAGATGGGGTACGGCGTTGATTTTATGATGGGAAGCCACAAATGGCACGGTGTTGCACCGAATGATACACAATTGGAAAGGGCCTTATCGCAATTGCCGGAAACAATGGGAGATTATTAGTAAACAGCAATTCAATGACACGATATACCTATACGGAAAAAAAAGATACCCGTTCCGGGTTTGGGGCCGGACTCCTGGAAGCCGCTCAAAAGAATAAAGAGGTGGTTGCCTTGTGTGCCGACCTGGTAGGCTCCCTGAAGATGGAAGCATTTATCCGCGAGTTTCCCGAGCGTTTCACACAAGTAGGCATAGCCGAAGCCAATATGATGGGGATCGCGGCCGGAATGACCATAGGCGGAAAAATCCCTTTCACCGGCACATTTGCCAATTTCTCTACGGGGCGCGTTTACGATCAGATCCGACAGTCCATTGCATATTCTGGCAAGAATGTAAAAATTTGCGCTTCCCATGCGGGACTAACACTGGGAGAAGACGGCGCCACCCACCAGATACTGGAGGATATCGGGATGATGAAAATGCTTCCCGGAATGGTGGTGATCAATCCCTGCGATTACAACCAAACAAAAGCTGCCACCATGGCCATTGCGGAGTACGAAGGACCAGTTTACCTGCGCTTCGGCAGACCTGTGGTGCCGGTATTCACGCAACCCGATCAAAAGTTTGAAATCGGTAAAGCCTGGCTGGTCAGTGAAGGCTGTGATGTCAGCATTTTTGCCACGGGGCACCTGGTGTGGGAAGCCATCCAGGCTGCTGAAACCCTTGAAACCATGGGGATATCCGCCGAGGTCATCAATATTCACACCATAAAACCGCTTGATGAAGAGGCTGTTTTGCGCTCGGTTGCAAAAACACGTTGCGTGGTCAGTGCAGAGGAACATAACCGCTACGGAGGTCTGGGAGATAGTATTGCACAGCTTCTGGTAAAAAAGGATCCGGTGCCGATGGCCTTTGTTGCGGTGGATGACAGTTTCGGCGAAAGCGGGAAACCCGAACAGCTTATGAAAAAGTATGGGCTGGATGCACCCCATATTGTAACAGCGGTTCAACAAGTACTGGAAAAGAAACAAAAATGAGATCCCCGTTAGGTTCATACAAAGCGTACCTGTTTGACCTGAATGGAACCATGATTGATGATATGGCCTACCATGTGAATGCGTGGGCTTCCATTCTGAATGAGGACCTTGGTGCGGACCTTAGCTACGAAGCACTCAAGCAGGAAATGTATGGTAAGAACAGTGAAGTGCTGGTTCGGGTATTTGGGGAGGGTAAATTCAGCCGGGAGGAAATGGATCATTTATCCATTGAAAAAGAGAAAAGGTACCAGCAGGCTTACCTTCCCGAATTGTGCCTGATAAACGGGTTACCGGAATTCCTGGAAGAATCGAGGCAGGCGGGCATCCGCATGGCCATCGGTTCTGCTGCTATTGCATTTAATATTGATTTTGTGCTGGATAATTTAACCATCCGTCCTTATTTTGACACTATTGTAAGTGCCGATGATGTGGCCATCAGCAAGCCCCACCCGGAGACCTACCTGAAATGTGCAGACAGGCTGGTGCTGAATGCTCAGGATTGCCTGGTATTTGAAGATGCGCCCAAAGGCGTGGAGGCAGCTCATAATGCGGGAATGGACTGCATTGTGTTAACCACAATGCATAGGCAAGAAGAGTTTAGTGGTTACCCTAATATTATCCGATTTATTGCGGATTATAACCAGCTTTAAGTGCTGGTAGTCCCGGCAACAAGAAAATAATCTGACCCTTCAGAAAAATAAATGTACAAACGACACTTAATGTCAATTATGTTGTATCTTGGGGCCTGAAAGCTTGTCATAATAAAAATGCTTATGCCAGATTCTTTTGTCATTGGGGTAGATTACGGTACCGATTCCGTTCGCTCCGTAATTGTTGATACAGCCACAGGTGCTGAAATTGCCGCTTCCGTATTTTATTATCCCCGCTGGCGTGACGGCCTTTTTTGTGATGCGGCTTCCAGCCAGTTCCGCCAGCATCCGCTGGATTATATTGAGGGACTTGAGGCTACCATTAAGGACTGCCTGCAAAAAGCCGGATCCACAGTTGCTGCTGCCGTCAGGGGCATTTCCATAGATACCACGGGATCCACACCGGTAGCAGTTGACCAGTCAGGCACCCCGCTGGCCTTGCTGCCCGGGTTTGAGCATAATCCAAATGCCATGTTCGTGCTGTGGAAGGACCATAGTTCCATCAAAGAGGCTGCAGAAATCAACCGTCATGCTGAAAAATTTGATATCAATTACCTTGATTATGTAGGAGGAATTTATTCATCAGAGTGGTTCTGGGCCAAGCTGTTGCACCTCTTGCGTACAGACGAATCGGTCAGGTCTGCCTGTTATAGTATGGTGGAGCATTGCGACTGGATACCCTTTCTCCTCACTGGTGGCAGGGATGTCAGGTCACTTCGCCGTGGAGTATGTGCTGCAGGACACAAAGCGCTATGGGCTGCTGAATTCGGTGGCTTGCCTCCCAACGAGTTTTTCCGTTCACTGGACCCGCTGCTGGATGGATTTACCTCCCGCCTTTTCACGGAAACCTATACGGCCGATAAAGCCGCTGGTCATTTGTCGGCCGAATGGGCCGAACGCCTCGGACTTTCCACCAACATCGTGGTGGGCATAGGTGCTTTCGATGCACATATGGGTGCGGTTGGCGGACAGATCGAACCGTATCACCTGAGTAAAGTGATGGGCACATCTACCTGTGATATGCTGGTTGCTCCTATGGAGGAAGTGCAGCATATCCTGGTTAAGGGCATTTGCGGGCAGGTTCCTGGTTCTGTTATTCCTGGTATGATGGGCATGGAAGCCGGGCAATCTGCTTTCGGCGATACCTATGCCTGGTTTCGAAAAATGGTAACCCAGTCCATTGGCAAACTATTGAAGACATCATCCCTGATAACACCTGAACTGGCTGCCCAATTGGAACAGGACCTGAATGAAAGGTTCATCCGGGAGTTGTCCCTGGAGGCGGCGGCCTTACCGCTTTCAGAGAACGATGAGCTGGCAGTGGATTGGCTGAACGGCAGAAGAACTCCGGATGCAAACCAGTTATTGAAGGCCACCATTAGCGGACTGCACCTGGGAACAGATGCTTCCCGCATATTCAGGTCGCTGGTTGAGTCAACCTGTTTTGGAGCCCTTGCCATTGTGGAGCGTTTCAACGAGGAAGGTGTGCCGGTAAAGGGTTTGATCGGCATGGGCGGAGTAGCCAGGAAAAGTCCCTATATAATGCAAGTAATGGCCGACGTGATGCAGATGCCGATACGTATCCATCGTAGCGAACAGACTTGTGCTGCCGGAGCCGCCATGTTTGCCGCTACAGCAGCAGGCATCTATCCATCCGTTGAAAGGGCAATGGAAAAAATGGGGCAGGGGTTTGATGCAGAGTACCATCCCAGCCAGGCTAAAGCTGCTTACTATGCGAAAAGATACCGGCGTTACCGGGAGCTCGGTCACTATATTGAGCACCACCAGACAGCGCAGGTGCCATCGGGAGAACCATTGGTCTTGGCTGCCGAATAAGGATACCAACGCATACCTAAACATTAATTAGCCTTAAACCATAAATATGTCTTACGACCAGATACGCCAGGAGGCCTATGAAGCCAATATGCAGCTGCCCCAGTTGGGACTTGTGCTATTTACTTTTGGGAATGTCAGCGCCGCTGACCGGAGTAAAGGTGTATTTGCCATTAAACCGAGCGGTGTTCCTTATCAACAGCTGACACCAGAATCCATGGTTGTTGTTGATTTTGATGGCAAAACGGTCGATGGAAAGCTTCGTCCATCTTCAGATACCCAAACACACGCCGTATTATACAAACACTGGGAAGGCATCGGTGGGATTGTACATACGCATTCCGTATATGCTACGGCGTGGGCGCAAGCACAACGTGACATACCCATACTGGGAACCACTCATGCCGACCACAATACCGTGGATATTCCCTGTGCAGCACCCATGGCAGACGCCATGATCCAGGGAGATTATGAATACCAGACAGGATTCCAGATCATGGATTGTTTCAGGGAAAGGGAGCTCGACTATCGTGAAGTAGAGATGATCCTTGTTGGCAACCACGCGCCTTTTACCTGGGGTAAAACTGCCGCCAAGGCGGTCTATAATAGCGCGGTGCTGGAGACCATAGCAAAGATGGCGTTGCTGACCGCACAGGTCAACCCATTGGCCCCGAGGTTGAAAGAGGCTCTGGTCAAAAAGCATTGGGAACGCAAACATGGTACCGGCGCCTACTACGGTCAGGAAGATAAGTAATCAAACAAACAAATATTAAAATATCAATCAGCAAGCATATGAACGCATTAAAGCACCTCGAAGTTTGGTTCCTCACCGGAAGCCAGCACCTCTATGGAGAGGACACCCTCAGGCAGGTGGCAGAACATTCTCAGACAATAGCATCGGCTTTGAATGCAGCGCCATCCATTCCGGTTACCGTCGTTTTTAAACCCATACTGACCACACCGGATGAAATATATTCCATCTGCCAGGAGGTGAACACTGCAAAGAACTGTATCGGGGTCATTGCCTGGATGCATACTTTCTCTCCCGCCAAGATGTGGATCCGCGGGCTCAATATTTTAAATAAGCCGCTGCTTCATTTGCATACGCAGTTCAATCGTGATATTCCCTGGGGGCAGATTGACATGGATTTCATGAATCTCAACCAGAGTGCTCACGGCGATCGTGAATTTGGATTCATGATGACCCGCATGCGTATGCGCAGGAAGGTAGTGGTAGGCCATTGGCAGGATGTTGCGGTACAGGAACGTATCAATGTGTGGTCAAGGGCAGCCGCGGGATGGGCCGATTGGCAGGGAGCCCGCTTTGCCCGCTTTGGAGATAATATGCGCCAGGTGGCGGTTACCGAAGGAGACAAAGTAGAGGCTGAGTTGAAATTCGGGTATTCCGTAAACACTTATGGCATTGGCGACCTGGTAAAAGTGATCCATGATATCAGCGATGCGGAAGTAGACAAGCTTTGCCTTGAGTACGAAGACCAGTATAAATTGGTGGATGCTTTGGCAAAGGGGGGCGCACAACGTTCATCCTTAACCGATGCGGCGCGTATTGAACTGGGACTGAGGTATTTCCTGGAACAAGGGGGGTTTAAGGGTTTCACGGATACTTTCGAAGACCTGCATGGCATGATACAATTGCCGGGTATAGCCACACAGCGGCTCATGGCTGATGGGTATGGTTTTGGCGGGGAGGGCGACTGGAAGACCGCGGCACTGGTGCGGGCCATGAAGGTAATGGGAACCGGACTCAAAGGAGGTAACTCCTTCATGGAGGATTATACCTATCACTTTGATCCTTCTAACCAGATGGTGCTCGGATCGCACATGCTGGAAATTTGTCCATCTATTGCACACAGCAAACCTTCCTGCGCCGTTCATCCGCTGGGCATTGGAGGAAAGGCCGATCCCGTAAGACTGATCTTCAACGTTGATGGCGGCCAGGCACTGAATGCATCCATCATTGACATGGGTAACCGGTTCCGCTTGCTGGTAAACGAAGTGGAGGCAGTAACACCGGTTCACGATCTTCCCCATCTGCCCGTGGCAAGGGTACTCTGGAAACCCTATCCCGATATGCAAACCGGTTGTGCGGCATGGATATTGGCGGGCGGGGCACACCACACCTGTTACAGCCAGAACCTGAGTTCCGAACACCTGGAAGACTTTGCCGACATGAGTGGTATCGAATACGTGCTCATCGGAAAGAATACAAATCTTTATCAATTCAAGAATGAATTGCGGTGGAGTGACGTATATTTCCAAATCAATCCGAAATAATCAATAACAACCAGCAAGCTTGCCATGAACAACCAATTATCAACTGCTGATATTCTTGTATTTCTAACCTATTTTGTTATAGTTGCCGGTTACGGATACTGGATCTACATTAAAAAGAAAAAGGCCGTTACTGATACCAAGGATTTTTTCCTGGCAGAAGGATCGCTGACCTGGTGGGCCATCGGGGCATCCCTGATCGCATCCAATATTTCCGCAGAGCAATTTATCGGCATGAGCGGAAACGGTTTTTTTGTGGGAATTGCAGTGGCGGCCTATGAGTGGATCGCTGCTTTGGCGTTGGTAATTATTGCCATATGGTTCATACCGATCTACCTTAAGAATAAGATCTACACGATGCCGCAGTTCCTGAAGATCCGGTACAATGAAACGGTGGCACTGATCATGGCAATCTTCTGGCTTTTCCTGTATGTGTTTGTGAACCTAACCTCCATTTTGTATCTCGGTGCTATTGCCATCGATGGACTGCTGGGAGGTCAATACCTGCATGTTATTATGTTGGCGTTGGCTGTATTTGCCATCATCATCACCCTGGGTGGTATGAAAGTGATCGGTTATACCGATGTGATACAGGTGGGGGTGTTGATTATAGGTGGACTGGCAACAACTTATATGGCCCTTACGATCGTCAGTGAAAAGTTCGGGATGGGAAGCGATGCGATCGCAGGCTTTAAAGTGCTGATGAATGATGCGCCCGATCATTTCCGTATGATCCTGGACAAGCCCACTGCCGACTCGCCGCAGGAGCACATCGATAAATACCTGATCCTGCCGGGTATCTTAATGTATGCTGCCGGTCAATGGATCGTGAACCTGAACTATTGGGGTTGCAACCAATATATCACACAGCGCGCCCTGGGTGCGGATCTTCAAACTGCGCGGACGGGAATTCTCTTTGCCGGTTTCCTGAAGCTGATGATGCCTGTGATTGTAATGTTGCCGGGAATTGCCGCCTATGTTCTCCACAAGAATGGCCACCTGCCCCAGTTGACAGGAGGAATGGACGGCGCCTATTCTGCCATCCTTAGCTTCCTGCCGTCCGGCCTGAAAGGCTTATCTGTGGCGGCACTTACTGCTGCGATTGTAGCGTCGCTGGCAGGGAAAGCTAACAGTATATCCACCATCTTCACCCTGGATATTTATAAAAAATACATAAAGCGGGAGGCCGATGAAGCTAAATTGGTTTGGACAGGTCGGTTAACGGTAGTGTTATCCATGCTCATTGCCGTCCTGTTTACCTGGGAAGATACCCTGGGAATCGGTGGCGCGGGTGGGTTCACCTTTATCCAGAAATATACCGGTTATATCAGTCCGGGGGTATTTGCCATTTTCATCCTTGGAATGTTCTGGAAACGCACCACGGGACCCGCCGCGGTGGCGGGAATCCTGTTCGGATTTGGGTTCTCTGTGTTCTTCAATGAATTGGCCCCTTCCGTTTTTGGTCCCGAAACCATTTTCTACACTGCTTATAAAAACAGCGCGGGGGAGTATGAGATACCCTTCCTGATTTGTATGGGACTGGCCTTTTTCTTTACCGTGGCCATTATGATCGCCATGAGCCTGGCCGGACCCAAAGTGAATCCTAAGGCTTTCCATCATGAAAAGGGAATGTTTAATGTAAAACCCATAACCCTGGTACAGATCGTCATCACTTTGCTGATCCTAATGGCATTGTATGTGAAATTCTGGTAATTTCGCGCATCTGATTTATTATGGGAAGAATAGAATATAAAAGTTATGACAGGTTCCTCCTGGCAGTGGATTGTATCATATTCGGTTTTGACGGCACCGGCCTGAAAGCCCTGCTGATCAAGCGTGGATTTGAACCTGAAATGGGGAAATGGTCTCTAATGGGAGGCTTTGCCCAAAAAGAGGAGAGTGTTGATAAAGCGGCAGAAAGGATTCTTTACCAGCTCACCGGGCTGGAGCGCATATACATGGAGCAGTTGCATTGTTTTGGTGACGTGGGACGAGACCCCGGAGGGCGGGTAGTATCCATAGCCTATTTTGCACTGATAAAGATCGATGATTCCAACCAGGAGCTCCTGGAGTCCCATAAGGCAAAATGGGTGGACCTGAAAAAACTTCCTTCCCTGATATTTGATCACAAGCTGATGATCAAGCTGGCCAAAGAACGCTTGCAGCAGAAGGTTTCCAATCACCCCATCGGCTTTGAGTTACTGCCCAATAAATTTACCCTGCAACAGTTGCAGGCGCTTTATGAAGCCATCTTTGAAACCAGTTTTGACAAGCGGAATTTTACCCGCAAAATTTTGTCGCTGGGTATCCTGGAGCGGCTGGATGAAAAAGAAAAGGAGTCTTCCAAAAAAGGAGCTTTCTATTACGTATTTGACAAACGGAAATACAAGCAGCTGGAGAGTGAGGGAATTAAACTGATTTGATTCCGGTGCTGGTGGTTCCGGTGTTGGTGGTTCCGGTAGTTAAAGGTGGTGTCCGCAATATTTGCAAAATTTTGCATCCGGGTCATGTCCGTATGCGGAACAACTGGGGCAGGCCTGTGTATTGCTTTCCTCCTTCCTTGCGCTTTTAGATAATTCCACTGTTACAATGCCGGTGGGTACGGCAATAATGGCATATCCCAGCAGCATGATGAAAGATGCGATCAGCTTTCCAATGGGAGTTATGGGTGATATGTCACCATATCCCACCGTGGTGATGGTTACAATAGCCCAATAAATGCTTTGGGGTATGCTGCTGAATTTATCGTTCGCTCCACTTTCTGCGACGTACACCATTGCCCCCAGGATCACGCTGAGGAGTAGTACGAAGCTTAAAAAAATTCCGATTCTTCTTGCGCTGGCTTTCATTGCCAGAACAATAATGGTTCCTTCCCTTACGAACTGGCTGAGTCGGAGTATCCGGAAAACGCGCATCAGTCGAAGTGCCCTTATTGCCAGCAGGTAGTGGGAGCCCGGTAACAAAATGCTGAGGTAAGTGGGTAATATGGCCAGCAGGTCAATGATTCCATAAAAGCTGGTCATGTATTTCAGTGGTTTTTTCACTGCCATAATTCGCAGTGCATACTCAACGGTGAAAAGAATGGTGACGATCCATTCGAGGGTAAAAAGTTGCCTCCCGTAAACGGCACTAACCTGTTTCATGCTTTGCAACATGACCAGTGCCAGGCTCAGCAGAATAAAAAAAAGCAGGGCCAGGTCGAACATACGTCCAGCCCTGGTATCTGCTTCAAAGATCACGGTGAACAGTTTCTGTTTCCATGTTTGCTGAACCGGGGTCAGCAGATTTTGATTGCTCATGACATAAATTTAGGGCTAATCCCGTTTGATGTCCATGATCAGGATAGGCGGATCAAAATACTGGTCGGATTCGGGTTGCCGGAAAATTTTCCGGACAACCTCCATCCCCCGGGTGACTTTTCCGAATGCCGCATAACCTTCCCCATCCGGATTGTTCTCGCCTCCATAATCCAGGCCGGGTTGGTTAGCCATACAAATAAAGAATTCCGAGCTGGCGCTTCCCGGTTCCTCTCGGGCCAGGGAAACGGTTCCTGTTTCATGGTGCAGTCCGGTTATTTTGGTGGATTCGTGCGGAATTCTGGGGAGATCTGGGCGCTTTTTGGTGCGGCTCCAGAGGCCCCCTTGTAACAGCTCGGCTTTAGGGGCGTTGGAAGGCTGGTTCTCGTCGTTTAATACCCGGTAAAAACTACTCCTCTTATAAAATCCTTTATCCACAAGGGAGAGAAAAGCTTTCACCGATTGCGGCGCTTTACGCGGATACAATTCAATGTGAATATCCCCCTCCGCGGTGCGCAGGATAACTGCCGGCTTATCGTCCTTTTTGGGATCCTGGCAGGCTGAAACAGACAATAGGAACAGTGAAAAAGGTAGGAGGAAACGCATCAGGATGCAAATTTTAAATCGGTTAAAGTTCGGTTATTCAGGCGACCAGGTGGAATATAAATGGTAAAAAGGGTGCGTGGCATCACTGGAACGAAAGTAAGTTTTTCTTAAATTAGGGGTCCATTCGGATAACTCTCGCTAAATCGATAATCATGGCTGCCATTACCCTCACCATCAATGAAAAAAAGCACAGTATTGATGTAGATCCTCAAATGCCACTGTTGTGGGCTATAAGAGATTTTGTTGGACTAAAAGGAACGAAATTCGGTTGTGGAATGGCGTTATGCGGGTCCTGTACGGTACTGTTGGAAGGAAATCCCATCAGGAGTTGCAGTTTCCCGGTATCTGCAGCCGCTAATAAAAAGATAACTACTATAGAGGGGTTATCGGAGAATACGGATCATGTGGTGCAAAAGGCCTGGATTGAGTTGCAGGTTCCCCAGTGCGGTTATTGCCAGAGCGGGCAGATACTGGCAGCTGCGGCATTGTTGAAACGAACCCCCCAGCCCACGGATGCACAGATTGATGCGGCCATGCAGGGCCACCTATGCCGCTGCGGCACCTATCCGCGGATCAGGAAAGCTATTCATCGTGCTGCGGAAATGTTGAAACAGTAATGAGAAAAACTTCAAAACACTATCATGAATACATCGCTCAATCGCCGAAACTTCCTTAAGCTAACAGGGATTACCGGAGCAGGGTTGGTACTTGGACTATCCGTTGTGGAGGGTCGTGAGGCAGGTGTGGTTGTCAATATCCTGGAAGCAGCGGAAGACTCCTTTGAAGTGACTCCCTTTGTGATCATTGAAAAGAGCGGAAAGATCACCATTTTTAATACGAAGCCGGAGATCGGGCAGGGAACATACCAGTCAATCCCATCCCTGATTGCTGAAGAGCTTGATCTCACGCTGGACCAGGTAAGTATCCGCCAGTCGGGTGGTCAGAGATCCCTGGGAACCGACCAGTTTGCCGGAGGCAGTGCGTCTGTGCGTACCAGTTATCAGAGATACCGTGCAGTGGGAGCATCGGCAAGGGAGATGCTGATCACTGCTGCTGCCAGCCAGTGGGGAGTACCGGTTTCTGAGTGTAAGGCAGACCAGGGAAAAGTGGTACATGCGGCCAGTAATCGCACCGCTACTTATGGTGAGTTGGCAGAGTTTGCTTCAAAACAGGAAGTGCCAAAGGAGCCCAGACTCAAGGATCCCGGAGAATTCAGATTGCTGGGAAAAAATACCCCGCGTCCTGATGTGCCGCTAAAGTCCAACGGAACCGCCGTTTTTGGGATTGATGTGGAAGTACCCGGAATGGTGTATGCCAGTGTAGAGCATTGCCCGGTATTTGGAGGCAAACTAGTAAGCATAGACGACAGTGCAGCAAAAAAAGTGAAGGGTGTTCAGCAGGTGATTACCGCTGAGAGACTAATTAATAAATATCGTTATGAGATCGTTGCGGTGATTGCAGATAATTATTGGGCTGCTCTGCAGGGCAGAAAAGTGCTAAAGGTAAAATGGGATTTCCAGGGTAAGGAGGGATTCAATACAAAGGCGTACGAACAGCAGCTGCGCGAAATGGCAAAACAGGAAGGAGTATTAGACCATGCAAATGGCGATTTTGAGAAAGCATATGCGGAGGCTCCTGTTAAACTGGAGGCGTTTTATGAAACGCCGATGGTGTCGCATTCTCCCATGGAACCCATGAACTGTGTGGCCCATTGGAAAGAAGGAAATAAGCTGGAGATATGGACCTCCACGCAGGTGCCCACCGCAGTAAAAACAGGATTTCCGAAAGAATATGGAATCAGTGAAGAGGATATTACGGTAAACGTACTGTTCAATGGTGGCGGGTTTGGCAGGAGACTGTATCCCGATTACATCCATGAAACCGTTAAGATCTCTCAAAAGATCGGAAAGCCGGTTAAGATGATCTGGACGCGTGAGGATGATACGCAGCAGGGACCGTTCCGGCCGATGACCTTTTCCGCTTTTAAGGGTGCGCTGGATGCACAAGGTGTTCCTGTAGCATTCCAGCATAAGGTGATATCTCCATCCATAAATGCTTCCCGTGATGAAAAATACGACAAGTCCAAGACCGATGGCGGAATGACGGAAGGTATCAGTGAGCAAGAATACAAGATTCCAAACATGAAGAACCTGTATGTGCATGCCGACCTGCATATACCGGTGGCAGCATGGCGGGCAGTGACCAGTACCACGCTGGCTTTTTCCCATGAATGTTTTATAGACGAGATGGCCGTTAAGGCAAAGAAAGATCCGATGCAGTTCAGGATGGACCTGCTCTTGGGAGATATTACGGAAGGCGAGGTTCAGGGCAAGGTGGATCCGGGAACTGCAGTGCCGGACACCTTTCGCGTGTTGAAAAAATTGAAGGAGGTTTCCAATTGGGATAAACCTTTACCAGCAGGATGGGGCCGCGGGGTTGCACAGTGGTCATTTTTTGCCGGTTTGGCGGGAAATGTAGTGGAGGTTTCAAAAAAAGGAGCGGGCATAAAGATCGAAAAAGTATATTCCGTTATAGACCTTGGGACCGTTGTGAATCCTGATACAACGGTGGCGCAGGTAGAAGGTGCGGTGGTGATGGCCTTGACCGCCGCCATTAAAAATGGTATCAGTTTTGAGAATGGGCGTACGCTCCAGAGTAATTTTCATAATAACCCCATTGCGCGTATCAATGAAATACCCCCCATAGAAGTATATATATTAGCAGAGGGCGGGCCTAAGATCAAAGGGGTGGGGGAACCAGGGTTACCTCCTTTTGCGCCGGCCTTGTGTAATGCTATTTTTTCAGCAACGGGGAAGCGTATACGCCGATTACCTTTTGATCTCAATAAGATCTGAGTCGTATTATTTTTAAGTTTTATTCTTGAACCGGGCATCGGGATATTACTGCTGCCTGAATTTTTATTGCTTCAAACCTACTACGGGACTGTAACAGCGAAATCTATCCACAGGCTGTTAAAAAGTATTGCAAGTACTAATACGGACCCTTGCTACTTTCGTTCTTCAGTTCATACAAATAAACTGTTTCGGTGCATCCGGATCTTTCCGGCTGCTGAAAAGGGAACCGTGTGCGATTCACGGGCTGACGGGCAACTGTAAGTAACCAGGTTACAAGCCAGACACCTGCCGAGGCTTTTTAAATGTTTGGAACCTTCCCGCGTAAGGTACAGGCAAAATTCAGGTGTCTGACACATGTTCGGATGACGTACGGACATGTGTTCGGTACATGTTCGAACATTCTCCGAACATGTGTCAGATACCTGAAAGAGGCATCCCCAGACTCACCTTTCTCTTACAGCGGCTTTGATATATAAATCAAAATGACCGATATGAAGTATGAGAAGGAAGTATTGTTAAGAGAAAACAAAGACCGCTTTGTGATCCTCCCCATCAATTACCCCGCCATTTGGGAGATGTACAAAAAACATGAAGCCAGTTTCTGGACAGCTGAGGAAATAGATCTGAGCACAGATTCAGTCGATTGGTCAAGGATGAATGAAGGCGAGCGCCATTTTATTGCTCATGTACTGGCCTTCTTTGCTGCCAGCGATGGAATTGTGAATGAAAACCTGGCTGTAAATTTCATGAGTGAGGTGCAACTTCCGGAAGCCCGATGCTTCTATGGCTTCCAGATAATGATGGAGAACATCCACTCTGAAACTTATGCCTTGCTGATCGATACCTATATCAAAGATCCTGTTGAGAAGAATAAACTTTTTCATGCAATCGATACCGTACCGGCAGTGAAGAAAAAGGCGGAATGGGCACTACGGTGGATTGAGAATGGGAGTTTTGCAGAAAGGCTGGTGGCGTTTGCTGCCGTGGAGGGTATCTTTTTCAGCGGAAGTTTCTGTTCAATTTTCTGGCTGAAAAAAAGAGGACTTATGCCCGGATTGACTTTCAGTAACGAACTAATCAGCAGGGATGAGGGGCTGCACTGTGAATTCGCCTGCCTGTTATACAGCATGCTCAGCCAAAAACTCAGCCAAGAGGATGTATATGCGATCATAAAAGATGCAGTTTCCATTGAAAAGGAATTCATCACGGAGGCATTGCCGGTAGACCTGATCGGAATGAATGCTCGTCTGATGCAACAGTATATTGAATTTGTTGCTGACAGATGGGTAACAGAGTTGGGATATGAAAAAATTTATAATGCAACCAATCCTTTTGATTTCATGGAAATGATCTCCTTGCAGGGGAAGACCAATTTTTTTGAGAAACGTGTGGGTGATTACCAGAAATCCGGGGTGATGTCCGGACCTGCCGGGCAAGCTTTTTCGCTGGATGAAGATTTTTAGACCCTAACCAATCCAACTTAACCAACATGTTCGTAATAAAAAGAAACGGCCGTAAGGAATCTGTGAAATTTGACAAGATCACCGCTCGAATCCATAAACTTTCCTATGGGCTAAGTCCATTAGTTGATTTGCTGGATTTGGCAAAGAAGACTATTGAGGGAATTTATGATGGAGTGAGCACTACTGAATTGGATAACCTGGCGGCAGAAACAGCTGCTTCGCTTACCACCCGACATCCGGATTACGCTTTGCTGGCCTCCCGTATTGCTGTAAGCAACCTGCATAAAAATACGCGTAAGTCATTCAGTGAAACGATGCGTGCTTTGCATCAATACACGGATCCTGTTACGAATAAGCCCCTGGCGCTAATTGCAGATGATGTGATGGAGGTTATTGAAAAAAATGCAGAACTGCTTGATGGTACGATCATCTATGACCGGGACTTCGGTTTTGATTATTTTGGTTTCAAGACTTTGGAAAAGTCCTACCTGTTACGTATAAATGGGAAAGTGGTGGAACGGCCTCAACACCTGTACATGCGGGTTGCCATTGGCATTCATCAGGATGATCTCGACCAAGCCATCAAGACTTATAACCTGATGAGTGAAAGGTGGTTCACGCATGCAACGCCAACACTATTCAACGCTGGCACACCCAAGCCACAGATGTCCAGCTGTTTCCTGCTCACGATGAAAGAAGATAGTATCGATGGTATCTACGATACATTGAAACAGACAGCAAAGATTTCGCAAAGTGCCGGGGGTATTGGACTGGCTATCCATAATATACGGGCAACTGGATCCTATATTGGGGGTACCAATGGAACCAGCAATGGCATTATCCCAATGCTGCGGGTTTTCAATGACACGGCGAGATACGTTGACCAGGGAGGGGGCAAACGTAAGGGAGCATTTGCGGTATACCTGGAGCCCTGGCATGCAGATGTATTTGCCTTTCTGGATCTGCGAAAGAACCATGGAAAGGAAGAACTACGCGCCCGTGATCTTTTTTATGCATTATGGATCCCGGATCTTTTCATGAAGAGGGTGGAAGAAAACGGCGACTGGACTTTGTTTTGTCCCAACGAGTCACCAGGGCTCCAGGATTGTTTTGGTGATGCGTTTGTGGAGTTATATGAGCGTTACGAACGCGAAGGGCGTGGTCGCAGAACGGTTAAGGCACAAGACCTTTGGTTCGCCGTATTGGATGCCCAAATTGAAACGGGCACGCCTTATTTGTTGTATAAGGATGCGGCAAACAGAAAGAGCAACCAGCAGAATCTTGGTACTATAAAGAGTTCCAACCTGTGTACGGAGATCATGGAATACACGGACGCCAATGAAGTGGCTGTCTGCAATCTGGCATCCCTGGCATTACCGCGTTTTGTACAGGAGGGGGTATTTGATTTCGAAAAATTATATGAAGTCACCTACCAGGTTACGCTGAACCTGAATAAGGTGATCGATAAGAACTATTACCCGGTAGAAGAAGCAAGGCATTCTAACCTGCGCCACCGGCCGATCGGTTTGGGTGTTCAGGGATTGGCGGATGTATTTATCCTGATGCGTTTACCTTTTGAATCGGAAACGGCGGCATTGCTCAACAGAAATATTTTTGAGACGATTTATTTTGCTGCCATGACTGCCAGCAAGGATCTTGCGAAAAAGGAAGGGCCGTATGAAACATTTGCAGGCTCTCCGCTGTCGATGGGTATGTTTCAGTTCGATCTGTGGAACGTGAAACCTTCGGACAGGCATGACTGGGAGCAACTCAGAAAAGAAGTCATGGCGCATGGGGTCAGGAACTCACTGCTGGTTGCTCCCATGCCTACCGCAAGCACTTCGCAGATACTTGGAAATAATGAATGTTTTGAACCGTATACTTCTAATATTTACAGCCGGCGTGTGTTGAGTGGTGAATTCGTGATCGTGAACAAACATTTACTAAAGGACCTTGTGAGCCTAGGATTGTGGAGCAACGAAATGAAGAACCGGATCATTGCCGATAACGGGTCGATTCAGAGTATAACTACCATTCCGGAAAAAATACGTGCCATATATAAAACTGTATGGGAGATCAGGCAGCGCGTCATCATTGATATGGCGGCTGACCGGGGGGCCTACATATGCCAAAGCCAGAGTCTCAATCTTTTCGTAAGCAATCCAACTGCTTCCAAATTAACATCTATGCATTTTTATGCCTGGAAGAAAGGGCTAAAAACCGGCATGTACTACCTTCGTACCCAGGCAGCCACCCAGGCGGTTCAGTTTACTGTTGAAAAGCAGGGGGGAGCCCGTGATCCTGAACCAGAACTGCTGGCCGAAGGTGCGGTTTGCACGATGCAGGACGGCTGTGTCAGTTGTGGTTCCTGAACGGTGTCTGACTTGTGTTCGGGGGATGTTCGAACATATGTTCGGGAAACGTCCGGACGTCCCCCGAACACAAGTCAGACACCTAAAAAGAATCATATGGATACAAGAGAAACACTGGGGGTTTATGAGGATTTTAGCGGAATAATCCGCAGCCTGGTATCCACCGGAATGCCGGCTAATATTCTGTTTGACCACAACGGGCTGGAGCGTACCGCAGGTTGCATTATTCGTTTTGATGAATCCTCCGGTAACAAAAGTATTCACCTGAACAATGGCCTGGAACTGAAACTTGAATGGATAGTTGCCATAAACGGAACGTTTCGCTCTAATTATTCCGAGTGCTGAATTGCCGCCTGCAACCAGCAAGATTCTTTCCAGCGGCAATAATTTCCGCTATTTGATAATAAATGTATAAATTACATTTATTATCAAATGATTTGCCTGCCATGTTAAGATATTCTTTCTCATTATCCTCTTTATTATTGTGGTGTCTGATTTCACTTGCCAATGCTGATACCAGCTTTCCTGCTAACGGCAATCCGATCATCAGGCACAAGTATACGGCAGATCCGGCTGCCCTGGTTTATAATAAAACTGTGTACCTCTACACCGGGCATGATGAAGCGCCGCCACGGAAGGAAGGTTACGAGATGAAGGAATGGCTCGTGTTTTCCTCACAGGATATGGTCAACTGGACCGAGCACCCGGTTCCCCTTAACGTCCGTGCTTTTACTTGGGCCAAAGCAGATGCCTGGGCATCTCAGGTCATCCACCGGGATGGAAAATTTTACTGGTATGTTACGGTTGAGCACGGCACCATTCCTGGTAAATCAATTGGTGTTGCCGTAGCCGACCGGCCGGAAGGCCCATTCAAAGATGCATTGGGCAAGGCACTTATCACAAATGACATGACAAAAGCCACCCCTATTTCATGGGATGATCTGGATCCATCGGTCATCATTGATAAAGATGGACAGGCCTGGTTGTTCTGGGGTAATACCAGGTGTTATTATGCCAAACTGAAACCGAATATGATTGAACTGGAGGGAGAAATAAAAACCATTGACCTTCCCTTCTTTACGGAAGCGCCCTGGATTCATTACCGAGAGGGTTGGTACTATTTATCCTATGCGTATCAATTTCCTGAAAAGATAGCCTACGCCATGAGCCGTAACATAGAAGGACCCTGGAAATTCATGGGTATTCTGAATGAGCTGGCCGGTAATTCCAACACCAATCACCAGTCCATTATTGACTTCAACGGCAGATCCTACTTTATATATCACAATGGTGGAATCAATACAGAGGGTGGCAGTTTCCGGCGATCGGTATGTATAGACCGGCTCTATTATAATAAGGACGGCAGTATGCGTCGGGTTCAAATGACATCGGAAGGAATCCAACAAAATGATAGATTTTAAATGCCATGATGTTACGTTACTACCTGTACGCCATGGTAATGCTGTTGGGCCTTACCAGTTTTGCACAAACGAAATCGTTTCATCAATGGGCGGAAACCCCGCCTTTGGGCTGGAACAGCTGGGATTGTTTTGGTCCCACTGTAACAGAGGATGAAGTCAAAGCCAACGCTGATTATATGGCTACTCACCTGAAGCCGTATGGATGGGAATATATAGTGGTGGATATCCGCTGGTATGTGAGCAATGACAAATCCCAGGGTTACAACCAGACAGACCCGCAATACAATATGGATAGTGCAGGAAGATTTATTCCTGCTACCAACCGCTTTCCCTCGGCTGCAAATGGAAAAGGGTTTAAACCACTCGCTGATTACATCCATCAAAAGGGATTGAAGTTTGGGATTCACATCATGAGAGGTATCCCTGTTGAGGCGGTTAAGAGAAAATTACCAGTTCTTGGAGCGGGAGTAACCGCTGATCAGGTATATAGTACCCGTTCGCAATGCCTCTGGTTACGGGATATGTATACAATCGAGGCAGATAAGGCAGGCGCCCAGGAGTATTACAATTCCATCCTGGATCTTTATGCTTCCTGGGGAGTAGATTTTATCAAGGTTGACGACCTTTCTTCCCCCTATCATCAGGCTGAAGTGGAGATGATACGAAAGGCTATTAACCGGACGGGTCGGCCAATTGTGCTCAGCACCTCACCCGGGGAAACACCGATTGAACAAGCCGCACATGTGCAGGGGAATGCCAATATGTGGCGTACTGTTGGTGATTTTTGGGATAGCTGGCAGCAACTGAAGGAGCATTTTGGGGTATTTGAAAGATGGAATCGCTGGAGGGCCAGGGGTGCATGGCCGGATGGTGATATGCTTCCACTGGGTCATATTGGAATCCGTGCTGAAAGAGGGGTAGATAGGATGAGCAATTTTACCCGGGATGAACAATATACCCTGATGAGCTTGTGGACTATTTTTCGTTCTCCTCTTATGTTTGGTGGTCATTTACCGGATAACGACCCGTTTACTCTTAGCTTACTTCAGAACAGGGAAGTTATGGAGATGCTTCGCCACAGTGAAAATAACAGACCCCTTTTCCGGACAGATAATGACCTTGTTGCGTGGACCGCAAACAAAACAGGAAGCAACGACAAATACCTGGCTGTTTTCAATGCCCAGGACCAGCCTTTTGCTGAGGAGAAAAGAGCCAGCTTCGTTTCGGATATACTAAGTCGTAAAAAACAAGAGCAGTTGGTGGAATTGGATATCACTGGTGCCCGTAAATTGTACCTGGTTGTGACAGATGCCGGTGATAATATTGATTGGGATCATGCCGACTGGCTCCATCCCATAATTTACAACCAGTCAGATACCATTCACCTTACAACGCTTTCCTGGACAAAAGCCAGTGCGGGCTGGTCGAACCCGGTTAAAGGCCGATCCTGTTCCGGCGCACCTCTGATTGTTGGAGAAATGGTCTATGAAGATGGAATCGGGACACATTCCAATTCAGTAATCGAATTTCAATTACCAGAAGGGTTTACAGGATTTCGTTCCATGGCAGGACTGGACAAAGCGGGGGTGGCTCAAAATGCAGGCGCCACCGTTAAATTCATGGTCTTTCTGGAAGATCCCGCTGGTAAAGTGCCGACTCCAACATCCCCGGTGCCTGTTGACCTTTCGTCTATGGGAATCAAGGGAAAGGTGCAGGTAACGGATCTGTGGACAGGAGAAAACCTTGGAATCTATTCCGGTAGTTTTGCGCCACTTGTTAATCGCCATGGAGCAAGATTATTCCGGTTGAGTACAGCTACCGGTAAACAATAATCGAAAACTATTTGGCGATCTCCACTTTGACCTTTTTCCCTTTAATCCGCTGGTCCCGGATCAAGGTTAATACATGGCTTGCCTTTGATTTCCTTACCGCTACGAACGTGTGAAAGTCCTTAACATCTATCAGTCCGATATCTTCTTTCTTTAATTCACCTTTCTGGCTCAGGAAACCAACGAAGTCAACCTTATTCACCTTGTCTTTTTTTCCAAAGGAGAAATGGAAGGTCGTCCATTTTGGTTTCTCTGGAAGGATAGCCTGTTCGGGAAGCAGAATCTCGGGTATACCCGGTTCGATATAGTCCGGCATTTGCTCTTCCGGAGAAATGATCAATATTGCAGTACCGCTTGCTTCCATCCGTGCGGTTCGGCCATTTCGGTGAGTGAATACTTCTTGTTTTTCCGGGAGGTGATAATGTATGATGTACCTGATATTTGGTATGTCCAGTCCACGGGAAGCCAGGTCGGTTGTCACCAGCACATTGGAAGTACCATTCCGGAATTTGCTGATAGCTGCATCGCGTTCCGGCTGTTCCAGCGCCCCGTGGTAAAATACGTTTACGATGCCTTGTTGGCGGAGGAAATTACTGACGCGTTCCACAGCATCGCGGTAATTGCAGAATACGATTGCAGAGCGGTTACCCAAGTGGCAGATCAGTCGGAACAAGGCCTGTAATTTATCGATGTCATCACTTTTAACAAACTGAACTTCGAGTTTTTCCGGTGCTTCGCCGGTAAGAAAATTCAATTCTTCTGCCTGGCGCATGTGCAGGAAACCGGGAAGATGGTCCGATTTGGTTGCTGAAACCAGGATTCGCTTGCTTAGTGATGGCAATGATCCCACTACAAACGACATCTCTTCTTCAAAACCAAATTCAACGGACTTGTCAAACTCATCCAGCACAAGGGTTTCTATGGTTTCGGGATGTATATTACCCCTGCGGATATGATCCCCTAACCTGCCCGGGGTACCGATGATTATAGCCGGTGCCTCAGCAAGGTTGTTTTCTTCAATCTCCCTTTTGTGTCCACCATAACAGGAGGTTACCCGGATATTTGTTCCCATGCTTTTGATAACCTGTTCGATCTGGAGGGTAAGTTCGCGGGTGGGGGTGATGATCAATGCCTGGGTACCTTTTTTGCTGGTGTCTATGCGGTTCAATACCGGTAGAAGGAAGGCGAGGGTCTTACCGGAACCTGTAGCCGAAAGCAGAATCACGTTGCGGTGGGCTTTATTGGCTTCGATGGATGCCAGTTGCATTGGGTTCAGCGTATCGATCTTCAGGGCTGCCAGTATGCCGGGGAGGGAATAGTGTGTATTTTGCATTCCAGCAAAGTTACGTATGAAACCAGCAACCATACACGATATAAAGCATGCCATCCAGTCGCTGTCCCCCGCCGGGGTGGGGGAACTTTGCCTCCGGTTGGCCAGGTTCAAGAAAGAGAACAAGGAGTTGCTGACCTACCTTCTGTTTGAAGCCGATAACCAGCAGGGTTACCTGGAAGAGTTAAAGCATGAAATGGCCGAGAACTTTAAGGGGATCAATAGCTCTCATGTGTATTTCGCCAAAAAATCGATCCGGAAAATCCTTCGCGAAATCTCCAGGCAGTCCCGGTATATCGGCGATAAAGCTGCGGAGGCCGAATTGTTGATCGCCTTTTGTGGGAATATGAAAACGATGGGGATCAGCCTGAAAAAGCACCCGGTGCTGGAAAATATTTTCCTTTCGCAATTGAAAAAAGCGCGCAAATTGGTGGAGGGATTGCACGAAGACCTGCAGTTTGAATTCCTGCGGGCGCTGAAGAGGCTGGATGCACCGGGTGTCTGACACATGTCCGGACGTCTTCCGAACATGTGTCAGACACCTAATACCCTCACCCCACCAGGTAGGCCAGGCCATTGGTCACGGGGTCACAAAGGTCGGCGATCCGGTTGGTGCGGAATATCTTCTCATAAAGATCCCGGGCAGCTTTGTACTCATGGTGTATGGGGCATGGGCGGGTGGCCGAACATTTGCTCAGGCCTAACCCGCAGCCTGTAAAGATTTGTCGCCCGTCGATGGCTTCCACGATATTAATGATGGGCTGGTTACGCTGGCTTTTGGTTATAAAGAAGCCTCCTGCAGGGCCCTTGACACTGTTGATGACTCCCTGTTTGACGAGGGTCTGCAACAACTTGCCCACCGTATGTTCACTGGCGTCGATGTGTTCTGCTATATCCCGAATACCCGATTTTTCCCCGGATTCATATTGTGAGGCCAGGTAGATCACGGCTTTTATGGCTGTTTTACAGGTATTGCTCAGCATATTTTATTGGTTTAAGAATTCCATCCCGGCTTTGCTGATCCGGTCGCTGTTCCATGCCGGGTCAAAGACCAGGTCCAGTTTTACCGCATATCCGGGAAAGGCGGCTGCCAGGGCGGCGCTTACAGCATCGGTGATGGAACTTCCCATCGGGCAAAACTGCGTGGTAAGCGTCATCGAAACAAAAATATCTTTAGTCGATTCCTCAAAGTCCAGCTGGTAGATCAATCCCAGGTCCACCACGTTCAACCCGATCTCGGGATCATCCACGGTTTCCAGTGCTGTCAGGGCCCTGGTACACAGTCTGTCATTATTGGTAATAACATTCATGGCAACGCGGTTTTATGGAAGATCAGTTTTCCTATATTCCAGTTATAGAAAACAGCAGCCAGCAGTAATAATACAGTGGCTGGACCCAATACCAGGATTTCTCTCAGTAGTATTCCGGAAACAAAAAGCAGGAACCCGCCCAAATAACAGATTTCCATGGCCTTGAAATGAAATTCACTGAAGAGGTCTTTTGGATTGGGTGTTTTAGATTTGCCTGCAAGGGCGTGGTAATGGAGGTTCCAGACAATAAAAGGAAGAGTCTTAAACGTCATTCCAATGATGATAGCTGTCAGCCATCCAAAAAAGATAACAAAACCGTAGGCCGTTACCAGGGGAGTCATAGGGCTGCCAGACAGGGCAATAAAAGGGAGTACCATTAAAATCAGCATGGGCAGCAGCAGCATGATAGCGGATAAGAGGGAGATTTTCATCGGTTCGTCCACTTGCCGTCGTATTCGCTGGCGCCAGGCAACAAAACAATAGTGGAGAAAAGCCAGTATGGCCAGCACCACCAGGGCAACGGGTAGGAAATACAGACGATCATCGCTGCCGTAGACAAATATTAATACAAATCCGGCCAGGGCGCTGTTTACCATAAGGTAGATCTTCCAGAGTAGGGCAGGATGCTGGTATTTGGAGATCAGGAACATCGGAATGAGTCTGGATCCCACGCCCATCACCAGCAGCAGGAACCACCCTCCAATGCCCATATGAGCGTGTAAGGATAGGTATTTGATGGAATCCCTGGGTAAAACAGGAACTGAAAAATTATATAATAACAGAAGTCCCACCAGGGTTGTGCCCAGCAGCCATAAAGAGGCCGTGACAACAAATACCGCGTGCACGTTTTCTTTTTTGCTTTTCAATACGCTTAGTACCAGGTTGATCACATAGGTAAGGATGGCGAAGTTGACAAGTATTCCCCCCAGTTGGGATAACCACCCGAAATGAAAAATAAAGAAACCATAAACCAACGGGGGGATACCTGTCGCACCAAACACAAAAGAAAGAAGGGCAAGCCTGTTACTGTATAAGGGCGCTTCAATAAGTACCGGCACCAACTGGTGACTGGCTCCCAGGATCATCATGGTTCCCCAGCCCAGTGCCATTATATGTGTTATGGCGAGTATCCGGGGTTGGAAATAATGACCGGCAAAAGCATCAAAGGAAAACAGCAACAGTAACGCAGAGGCCAGTAGTGACAGGGCTGCATACGCGTAAAAGGGGATTACCACCCGCGGAGGGGTAGGTTTCAGCCTGGTATGCAATCCTGGTATCATTGATCTTCTTTAAAAATAAGCAGGTCCACTTCCTGCTCTCCTAATGTTTTAGCCCGAAAGTCGAAGCCCGATTGCTTTAACTCAGGCAGGAGGAAAACCGGAATACGTTTGTGGTGAACAAAAAGCGCATGATCCCGGGGGATAGATTCCAGTTCTTCCAGGATGGCATGCATGGGCCCGGGCATTTCCAGTTCCCGCACATCGATGGTTCTGATGCGGTCGCGGAAATGATCGATCAGGATTTGCCAATCGTCTGCTTCATGGGGGGAAACCAGGCTTTCAGTCAGCTGACCGGCAGCCTGGTCACCTTTAGCGGGGTGACCAGCAGCCAGGTTGCCGGCCGTTGCCTTAGGTACCGGATTGCTATTACTGTTTTCCCGGTAAAACCAGGTGTAAATGGAATCCGCAGGGCCTTTTTCAGTGAAGCTGAGGTATCCCTTTGTTCCGAGCAGGGCGATCAAAGGGGTTGGTTCAAAACTATTGATGATACACAGAACATCATCTTCCTTCAAACTATGGATGGTGCGCATAATCTGGTCCAGGGGATCCTTTCCTCCCTCCAGTATTGGGCGCACATCCAGCATGGATATCTTGTTTTTATCGGATTGGAGGAGGATGGAGGGTCTGCTATCAGCACTCCTTTCCGGAATTTTTTCTTCTTCACCTTTTCGGAAGCCCAGCGGCTGCAGCGCATCCAGGAAATTTTCAACGGAGCAACCCGCTAACTTACAAGCCATGGCGATGGTGGTCCGACCTGCCATAAGTTTGCGAAGCAGGGGGTTGCGTAATTTTTCAAAAACCGGGCTGATGCTTATGATCGCATCCAGTGCGCGGGTGTCTTGCTTTAAGAGGGTCGCGATCCGGGTTTGTGAATTGATGATCATCTTACTCAAAATATTCGCGGTACAAGGATGCTTGTTCGCGGAGGGTAGAAAAATGACCCGCGGCCTGCTCTGCGGAAGTTGATTTTTTCAAAGCCGAAACTTCATCCATAACAGGTTCCAGCCAGAGGTGCAGGGCATCGTGGTCGGGGCCTTTCATTTCACAATCCTTGACCAGTTTGTTGAGGGCAATCTGAAGGCTGCCGGCAACCTGGTGGTGGGCTTCCAGGCTTCGTTCGGGCTGCAGGGTAAAACTATCCAGAATTCCTATCAGCGCTGATACATTTGTGTTAGTGCTTTCATCGGCATTCCACTTAACTCCATCATTAAGTTCCAGTTTCGCAACCACTGTGGTTTCTTTTTCAGGTTCCTGGTGTTGGTGTGCTGAGTTGCAGGAAAGCAATAAAGCTGCTGCGATCATAAAGATCAGCAGCAGCATGTATGGTTGTTTTCCAGGATTAATATATCTCATGACCGATCTCTTTTTCCAGTTTGAGTGCTTTGGGAAACAGGATGTTGTTTTCCAGGTGAACGTGGGTATGCAGGTCATCTTCAAATTCGGCGAGTAAGCGGTAGAGCAGGCTGTAACTGGCACATGCATCTTCCGGCAGGGAGAATCCGTTGCTCAGTTCGCGGATCTGTTCCAGGCTTTGTCCCACAGACTCGTGCTCCATCTCCATCATGTTAATAGGCTGTTGAACACTCCGGAAGGGCGTGGCGTCGGGTTGCGTAGCGCGTTGGCGGGCAGCTACCAGTTCTTTGATATATGGGAACAGAACCTTTTCTTCTTTGATCATATGGGCGCTCAATTCAGCATGAATATCTTCCACCAGGTTTTGAATGGGGATCAGTTCAGGATGCCTGGCGCCGTGAACACGGGCCACTTTAGCGGCATATGTACGGATATCGGGCAGGGTCTTCTCCACATAACTATGGTGTGTATTTACAATGTAGTCTGCCAGGAAATCCAATGACCAGTCATTATAGGGAAGGGGTCTTCCGGTGGCCGCATTCTGGTCGGCTGCCTGCAATTCCTGTTCTATCTTAGTTACATCCAGTCCTTTTTCCGCACAAGCCTGTTTCACTGTTTTTTTGCCTCCACAACAAAAATCAAGTCCATATTTTTTGAATATCTGCGCCTTGCGAAGATCACGGGTGGCAATTTCTCCCAGTGTTTCGTCCGATTCATCGTCTTTACGTTTTGTGATACGAACCTTCCACCATTCCGGTCCCTGTTCCAGGTATTCCCAAACAAAAATATTTCCCCTTTCACCCAATAACTGGTAGTACAAAGGTTTCGGATCGTGATCATTATGAATGGTCAGACTTTCGCCCGCTCCTAATTCATCAAACCGGACAAATATGGTGGGATGTTTCTGCCTGGGTTCCAGCAGTGTTACATTAAGCACGTTTTCTTCAAGCGTTTGCATATGGATTTATTTGTGTGATGATTTTATGGTGTAAAAGTACGTAAATACTTTTAATAAAAGTATACAAGTACTTTTATGCTGAATATATTTTACGGCCAGGTGACATTTCCGAAGGCTGCAACTGGTTGATCCAATAATCCGAAGGTTTCCCAATTCTTCCGCTGGTTACGGGTTATTGCAGTCCAATGCTCATTTGCAGGTATATATTTCTTCCGGCGCGGGGTATCATGCCCCAATCGAGGTGTTCGCGGTAGCGAGCGTCGAGGATATTTTCCACCCCGCCATCCAGTCGCCACAATACCTGGTTGATCCACCGTTGGTACCCTACCCGGAAATGCCAGAGAGAAAATGCTCCGGTGGGTCTTTCGCCTGCTGCATCACTCACCCGGAGTTGACGGGAGGCTGTTTCCAGCTCCGCCTGCAGGGCAAGCTGGCCGAAAGCCTGTCGTAAGCTGGTAATATTCCGTAAGGGAGCTATTAGCGGGAGGGGGTATCCGGATTCATTTTCTCCATAACTGTATTTGAGAGTACTTACCAGTTCCATGCCTTTCAACGGTTTCAACAGTCCGCTGGCTTCTCCTCCGGCAATCGTGGCCGTTCCGGTGTTGCGATACTGTTTAACTCCATGTGCTCCTATCGTCATGACCTGAAGGGATGGATCGGTAATGCCCATAATGTAATTCTGCACGCGCGAGTAATAACCCGACAAATGAAGCCGTACACCCGGCTGCTGCCAGGTTAAACCCAACTCTCCCTGGAGGGAGCGTTCGGCGTCGAGTTCAATGTTACCGATGTAGTCGTAACCATCAAACTGGCTGAAGAGATAAAATCCATAGAGTTCACTGGCAGAGGGTGCGCGTCCATTGAAAGTTACACTGACCGTGGCCAGTAGTTTCGACCCAAGTTTTCGGCTATATTGCCCAGATAGTGCAGGTAATAAAATCACGCGGTGATGGTTATCGTATCCAAATACCTTCATCTGGTCTTTCCCCATCTGGCTGGTGATACGGTAATCCGATAGCGCTGCCCGGGCAGAAAGAGCCAGGTTGTTGCTGCTGTCTATTTGAAGAAGGTATTTGGCCGCCACCGATGTTTGCATGTTTCGGTTATCCGGCCAGGTGAGCATGTACATGGGTGGCTGCCCATCCTGGTACATAGTCATGGATGCTTTCAGCAAAGTGGTGGAACCGTCGGCGCGCAAAAGCAGTTGATTCCTGCCTCGCAGCCGAAGGCGTCCTTCTGCAATAGCTCCCGTGGTGACAGACAGGCCCGGCATATCCATGTGCATGGGTATATCTTTCCGGTGGGTATCATCCATGAAGTGTTTCACTTTATTGGCATAGACCTTAAATGCTGCCTGCTGCCATCGCCCCTTGCCATTTTCATGTACCAGGGCCACTGAACCAATGCGTGCACTGGCATACCCCACATCCATGGGAAGTGCGGGGTAGCCAATGTTCCAGCCATCGTCTGCCAGCATGTTTGCCTTAATCATCCAGGATTCGCCCAGCTGGTATTTTCCATTTATGGAGTAATTTATTTTTTCATACTGAGAGTAGTTCACTTTGCCACCGCCACCCGCACGATACGGTTGTGCATTCCTGTAAGTGCCACTTGCCCTGATCCCGAAACGGTCGCCGGCATAGTTGAAGTTCCCGGATAACAGCCATGCCTCCGCGGCCGACTGCCATCCGCTGCTCATTTTTCCTGTCCACCTTTTTTCTCCTGTATATACTTCAGCCTCTGCCAGTTTCATGTCGAGATTTCCTCCAATAGAGGCGCCGTCCAGCAAACTACTTGTGCCAGTTTGCACCTGCATACTTTGAAGGTTGTCAGGTTCAATGTAAATGGTGGCAGGGTCCATCCTGTCGGTGCAGGCACCATGTATTTTCATGCCGTCCACCAAAACATTCACTTGCTGTGCACCAAAACCTCGGATGACAGGTTCCATACCGTAGCTGCCTCTTCGAACAAGCGACAGCTCCGGCAACCGCGACAAGATATCCTCTGTTGTGGCAGCTTTATTGGCAATGAAATAATGATAGAGGTGTTGCTGCTGGTCCTTTTTTTTCCCGGATATCCATACCTCCTCCAACACTACCATACGAATACTATCCTGGTTCTCCTGTGCTTGCACCTGGCTAGGCAGGTAGCACATCAAAGACAGCATTACGACCAGTCCCCCGGTCTTTAGTTGTGTAGCCATAATCTAGAAATTGACTTCAAAATAATTGGCGTTATCGGCCAGGGTATCGCCGTAATTGAACACGAGGTTGATCTGCCAAAGACCCGTCATAGTGAAGTTTACTTTGCCTTTGTAGTGCCCTCTGCCCACATGAACGGGGTCCACATTATTCGGGGAACCATGTCCCATCGTGGGCATTTCCGGTGTCATTTGTATGGTCATGCTGCTGTCTGCAGGGAAAGACATCATGGAAGCCATCCGGTACACGGCCAGTTCTATGTCGTTCACACCCACTTTTGGTTGGGAAGGTTCCAACAGAGCAACGATGATTTTATCACCTGATGCTTTGGACGTAAAGGACCGCATGCGGGCATAAAGAGGTTCACCCACATTCACGGGAATGGTCAGCATTCCCTCCTTGCCGTTGATCCGGTTACGAACCTTAACTCCGAGCGTCCAGCTCCCGAGTTCACCTGAAGGCATGGTGAATACCACATTACAGGGGAAAAGTTTGTTGACTGCATTTTCGGAGAGGGGATTCTCTACCGGTGAAGCATGTTTCTTTGTGACCATATCCATCAGGGGAAATAATTCAATGGAAGCTTTCTCTACCACTTGATTGGAAATGGAATCGTACAATGATATATATAAGGGAGTATAACCAGTATTGATGGGTGAGCCGGAGTAAACCTTTACTTTGGTGGCGGCACCGCTGGCAAACCCTTCAGCTACCAGTTGAAGACCTGCAACCGGGTCGGGTTCCTCCATATTATCTTTGGAGCAGGCGGTTAACAGAAAGGTGAAAACTGATACAATCGGGAGGATAAATGTTGATATATACTTTTTCATGTGTTACTGATTGGAATGATTAAGGCATAGGATCACTTGCTGTGATCGCCCTGATTTTTGGGAAATACAGAATTATAACCAGCACAGGATGCATGCTGGTGAGATAAATTCCAGGTAAAAAACGGAGTAGATTGACTTATGGAGCCCTTAAGCCTGGGGAGGATGGAAGAAGGTGTGGACCGGGCTAAAATGATAATGGTCGGTATACCTTCCGGTTCGGTTAAGTAGGGCTACAAATACGGGTTGAAAACTATTATAGGTTTCCGTGATTGTGTAGGGCAGTATTTCGATTTTGATAGTGTAACCTGCTTTTTTTTCCTGGTCGCCTGCTTTTTTCAGTTTCTGACTCAATACGCACTTACCATCACAGTGCAGCTGGGGTTTGTCGCGGTTTTCACAAAGCACCGTGGCTACATAGGTTTTGTTGGTCACGTACCAGCCCACTATTGCCAGAGGGAAAAATCCCTGCACCAACAATAACAGCAATAATATGCCAGAGGCCACACGATTCATATCCCCGCAAAATTAACAGCTTAAGGGTATGAACATATGATACAGATCAGCTTTTTGAATGATTGTAGAAGATTTGGCAGGTTTACCAGTAACTTTATTGCCTCATGAAGGATTTTAAAAAATACTATATCGTTCCTGCTTCCCCGGAAGAATTGTATGCGGCTTTAACGAATGCCGCCACGATCCAACTCTGGACGGGTGAGCCGGCGGAAATGTCAACGGAACCGGGATCTGAATTTGCCCTGTGGGATGAAAGCATTGTTGGCAGGAACCTGGAGTTTGAGCCCGGCAAAAAAATTGTGCAGCAATGGTATTTTGGTGAAGACGAAGAAGCGCCTTCCATTGTTACCATTAAGCTGCACCCCCATGCACAGGGTAGTTCCGTGGAATTGCGGCATACCAATATACCCGATGAAGCATACGAGGATATCACGGAAGGATGGACAAATTCCTATTTTGCTGCCTTACTGGAGTTTTACGCCGACTGATTTTTATTTTTTCCATCCGGATCGCGTGTTCCCATCCATCCTGACCACTGCCGGGTAGAATCTTCCTAAAACTTCCACCAGTTGGTGCTGGCTTTTCATCACGCTTTCGATATCCTTATAAGCCTGGGGAGCTTCGTCAAGTCCTCCCCCGCTTAGCAATACCCTGTGTTTGGAAAGCAACTGCCTGAGATCCGATTCGGTTATGGAGGCCATTGCTTTACTGCGACTCATTTTTCTTCCGGCACCGTGTGAGGCTGAATTCAACGAAGCCGGCTCTCCTTTTCCTTTTACAATAAAGCCGGGTGCGGTCATGGAACCAGGGATCACACCCAGCACATTTTTTCCTGCCGGAGTGGCGCCTTTCCTGTGCACGATCAATTCTTTGCCGTCGACCCATTCTTTCCAGGCAAAATTGTGATGATTTTCTACGCGTGCCCTTACGGAAGTACCCAGGGCTGCTGTTATTTTCTTGTGTATCATGTCGTGGCAGGCAGCGGCATAGTTACCCGCAAGGTTCATAGCCATCCAGTACTCTATACCTTCTTCTTCCTGGAGGGATAGCCAGGCAAGGTTGGAGGTTTCTCCCGGCAACCGACGTTTTTCTTTTGCCAGTTTAGTGTAATGATTTGCAATATTGGCACCGAGGGCGCGGGAGCCGGAGTGCGATAACAATCCCAGGTACTCACCGGCCTCCAGTCCCAACTGCGCGTCTGGTGCCTTTATTTCCACTCTTCCGAATTCCACAAAATGGTTTCCACTACCGGAACTGCCCAACTGTTTCCAGGCTTTGCCTTGCAATTGCTGAAGTAACGGGTTCATACGGAAAGTGGCATCATCCATAACGGGATGGTCCCCCGGCTGCTCAAACTGTTGTCCACTTCCAAATAAGGTATGTTCTTCGAGCAGCCGCTGGAAGGCGGCTGGATTTTTTTCCAGCCGCTTTACCGGCATATCGTAAATGCTGAGGCTCATCCTGCAGCCAATATCCACGCCAACACCATAGGGGATGACGGCGTTATCCGTAGCCAGCACCCCTCCTATGGGCAATCCATATCCCGAGTGAGCATCCGGCATCAGGGCACCCCTGACCGATACCGGCACCCGGGAAGCCTGGTACATCTGGTGCAATGCACCTTCTTCAATCTGGTCTTGTCCAAACACATTAAAAGGAGCTGCGTTGGGTTGTAAGGTTATGGTTGGTTCTGTTTTTTTCTTTTTCATGTTGATCAGTTTTGTATGAGTTCTTTACGGAACCCGATGCCCACCCTGGCATTGCCGGCCAGTTCTTCAAAACCATCGGGGTTTGTCAGTTCCGCCAGGGTCATGGGCCGGATGATTTCACGGTCAATCCCCAGGTGTTTTGCCAGTCTTGCTGCTTTTTCCGTTTGCAGTTTGCCAAATTCATACCGGGCTATCAGCCTTCCTTTTCTTAACAAGGCGCTGTCGATGGTATTCAGGGAACTGTTGAAGGTACAAATCAGCTGCACGTTCAGACAATCACTTAACAGCCCGTCACTGATGTTCAGCAAATTACTGACACAGCTGTCGCCGTTCAATTTCCGGTCCATGATAATGTTCTCCGCGTCTTCGATGATCACCACAGAATTGGGATTTTCTATCAGGAGGTCAATGAACTCAGGATTAACCAGCCTGCCTGCCACTGCCGGTGATACGAACAATACCTTTTTTTTCAATCCACCGATCAGGTGCCTCAGGTAAGTGGTTTTTCCGGTTCCGGGCATTCCGTGTAACAGGATGATGCCTTTGTCGTTGATTCCTGATAATCTGTCCCGGATGACCGAATCAACCGCTTTGAAATCATCATTGTAGTACAGATCAATATCCAGTTCAGTGGTTTGAATGTCAATGGTCTTCAATTCCAGGCCATATGATCCGAGAGTGATAATATTGATTTCGTATTGTTCTTCCCGGGAAAGCGTCCTGAAACCAGCCAGAACATCAACGAGGGTATTGGCGTAACCAGCACAGTCTTTGCTGAACAGAATATTAACCTGTTCATTGCCCAATTCGATCATCGTGCTATTTCCCATTGTTATGATCGTTTTGTCAAATTCCAGTTTTGCTTCTTTCCAGTTGTAGTAATTTTTTTGAAACAGGTTACTGATAGTTCCGGCGTTGCCTGAAAAAAAGTAATCAAAAGCCTTATCCATATCCACATTGTCCATGGAGTGAATATTGGGTAAGATCCCGGAAGTCCGGAAATACATGATCCTGGCATCCAGGTAAGTGTGATCAAATAATCCGAACGTTTCGTATTTCCATTTTCTGCCGCTGCCCAAAGCATTTTTATTGCTGCCCAAAGCATTGCGTATACGGTTAATGATGGCTGTTATAGCCGTTTTTATCTTTTTCATTTTTGTTTTTATTTGGAGTACCGGGAATAAAAAAAGCCCCGCGATCTTATGCGGGGCCTGTATGGTAAGAGATCCTGAGGATCCTTTAACTTAGTGCATAATGTGCCCCGCGGCCTTGCAGACCAGTGTCCTGGTCCTGGTCCTGGCTGCTGTTGCCTGGTATATGTTTAAAGCGGATGAGCATGATTAAATTTTTATGCGGCTGCAAAGTTGTAAATAATATTTAATAAAAAGAAGAAAGGGAATGTATTTTTTATTGAATGACCAGTTTGCCTTTGAACAACCTGGTTGAGCCATCGTGGATGTTATAGAGGTAAACGCCGGGGCTGAGGCGGCTGGTGCCGATATCCTGGATCCGATCGGTCAGGGCTTTGCGGAGAATGTTCCTGCCCGTGAGGTCATAGAGTTCAAAGATCCATTCGTCTGTAACTTCCGTGAGTATCCGAATATTTTGACCTCTTGTTACTGGGTTTGGAAAGATGATAACGGATTGTTCATTAAAGAGGTAGACAGTTTCTGTTTGTGTGATAAATGTTTGCCCGTTTTCCAGGACGATCAGGCCGCGGTAAAGGTTCACTCCAGCTTGTGCGGGAACCAGGAAGCTGTTGTTAACGGATACCGTGTTGCCAGCATCGTAAATGGTTACGAACCGGGTACCATCCCAACGTTGCACCTGTATATTCCGGACGCCACGGACAGTACCCAGGGAAAAAGAAATCCTTGCCTGGAGATTTTCTGCCGGATCGGCCAGGAAAGAGCGTAAGTAACAATCCAACAACTGACTTTCATAATTAAAGGTGTAGGATTTCCTTCCCTCCAGTCCAAACGGTAAGATAGGGGCTACAGTAAAATAGGTTGATGTTCCGGTGGTTTTTGGAAGGACCAACAAGGTGTCCGTTGCCTTTCTGAAGGGCTGCAGGTAATTATTCTCCAGGTGATACACCTGGTAGTTTTGAATCCCTGGTGCCTGTTGCCAATGGATCATAAATGAGTCGATACAATTGAAACCCGTATTGATATCAAGTTCCCGGGAGAGGCCGACTGTGTCGGAAAGAAACTGCCGGTTTCCCACTACCATCCGGAAGACAAGGCTCTTGTAGCTATCCGGGGCATCAAAGGAGGATTCCTTTCTTTGTACATCCACAGTATTGGAT
The DNA here is from genome assembly GCA_965649495.1 of uncultured Flavihumibacter sp. Lineage (GTDB taxonomy): Bacteria > Bacteroidota > Bacteroidia > Chitinophagales > Chitinophagaceae > Flavihumibacter. The sequence goes on from CBFGLD010000008.1 coordinate 34,879, forward strand.
ATCCCGAGCCAGTTTTGTCCTCCGTCTTCTGAGTATTCCAGCCTGCCAGTTCCGGTCAATGTTCCCTGCCATCTAATTCTAGCCCGGCTGCCGCTGGTTATATTATCTCCTTTTACCGGATAAGTGAATAAAAAAGATCCGGTGGTATCGAAGCCCCAGGAAATCGCATATTGTTGCGTGTTAGTTTGCAGCGTATGCGCCCTTACTCTGACCTGGTAGTCTCCGGAAAGGGGAAGATCCAACCACACCTGTTCGGAATTGTTCAGGCTGTCGCGTCCCCGTACCGGCAATCTTGCCAGGGAATCCGGATGAGGCGTTGTGCTAAGCAGCCAGGGTTGCCAGGATTGGCCTGTGGCAGTGTGTACCAGTTCCAGGTCAAGGTCATTCACCAGCGCCAATGCGGTATTAGGCTGGCCCGGTGCATCGGTCCAGGCCAGGGTAACTTTTAGTGTGGTGGTGTTGGCGGGGACGTTGAAGTAATTTATTGAAACCTCGCCTTCGGTTACACTACCCAGGTAGAAGCGATCTTCCCGGATGGTTTTTACAGATTCCAAAGCGTTTACTTTTCCGTAGCCCGAACGATGATCAATACCGATTGATTCAACGTCATCGGCGCTGTTGAACAAGGTGGCGCGAATTAAAGCGGAGGGTGCCAGTTGCCCTGTTTTGACCAGAAAGGCCTGGTGGATCAGCAAAGACAAACCGGAAACTATAGCTGCGGCACCCGAGCTGCCGTCTTCTCCGAAAGCAACCAGTTCTGGTTTGAGGCGGCCATCGTACGCCGGGCCTTTGGAGGAGGCTGGCAGCACCAGGCCGGAGGAATCCATGGCGCCAACGCTGATGCTGTTTTTGCTCATCTTGAAACTCCCGGTAAGATTGGAATAACCGGGGATGCCGCTGTAGGGCCCTGTGGAAGAGGTAGCGGTACCGGCATTGCCTGCTGAAAAAACATGTTGAAGCCAGGGCAGGAGTTGGGCCTGTTGGTCATAAGCCGCCGCATCACTGCCGTAAAAGTTTTCGATACCGGTTCCGTAAGAATGGTTTTGTACAATAATGCCTGCGGCTTCAATCTCCTGAGCGGGGTCCGGAAGCAGGTTGACGAAATCGGAGGAGCTATAGTTGCTGCCCCAGGCCACACCCTTACCGGTATAAAAACTATTGCCGGCGCCTGCAATGATGGTGGCCATATTGGTGGCATGGGTAGCGGTGCTTGTGGCGGCTGGCGGGGTGGGAATATAACGGCCGGTGAGGTCTATATCGGTGGTGTCCATCAGATTTTCCTTAATGGACACCAATAAACCCTGGCCGTTTAGTTCAGGGTAATAACGGTGAAGGGCATTCACTTTGTTGGCGCCCATGTCAAAACCGGTAAGTTCCCTTTCCGTGAAGGGGGCTGCGGCGATTGACAGGAAATGAATATTGGTGTCTGAAAGGGCGGCATCCCCGATCCAGTGAAAGGGGGCTTCTACCAGCAGGGCGCCGGATGCCTCATACACCCGGCGGATACGGAGTTGATGCATGGCCTCATGGGTCTGTCGGAAAAGACGGGTATTCTTAACACCGATCAATAGAGGCAGGGGTTGTAGGCTGGCAGGTGGAGACTTCAAAAACCGCTGTAACAAGGGCGGGCTCATTTTCCAGTTATTATTGGCCGGCAGCATCCACCGGGCGGATTGGTGTATCCGGAAATATTGGGCAGAATCCGTGATGGCCAGGATGTAGAGATCCGGCCGGATTCGTCGAAGGGTTCGGACATCTTCCGGTAATTGCGGTATCCGGACCAAGAAGGCGAAGTTGGTGTTCGTTGCCTTTCCGGTGAGGACGAAAAGAGCGCTATCTTTTTTATGGTCCTGGGCATGGGTAGTAAGGTCAATGGCCAGGGTAACCAGGAGGCAGGAAGCCGCCTTGATAAACAAGGAGATTTGGGGTAAAAGAGTAGAAAGACTCAATTATTTTTGTTGATGTTCAACAAGTTAGGCAGAATTCAGCAAGAAGCAAACGGAAATTGTTGCAAAATTCAGACGCGGGAAAGAGGATAGATTCCGTCCGGGGAGAAAAGTTAAAAAAGGGAATTGGGGCACCACCCGTGATAGGAGCATGGACCGAAGAAACTTAGGCACGGTCCCCATACGGTCCCCATAGGGTCCCCATGCGGTCCCCATTTCCCGACGGCCAAAAAAAGGGTGTTTCGGGAAGGGAAGGCATTCATCCCAGGAGTAAATCAAAATCAAGTAAAATTCGTAAAGAAAAGTTAATTTAATGGTAGAAATCTTTGTTTCTGGTCTATCACTTTCCTAACATTTAAACCAACACACATGCTTCAACAACTTCGTATCGCCTCTGCAGCTGCAGTGGTGATGCTGGTATTCGTTTCCTGTAAGAAGGAATCGGTTTCTGAACAATCATTACAAGTTACTGATGAGGTTGCAGCCAGTATCAGTAAACTGGGCTTTTCCACCCACAATATAATCGCCACCGAAGGGGGGTATGTGGTTGAGGGTGATATTTTTATTCCGGCCAATGAATTGGACCGTCCGCTGAATGGGGTGGCGCTTCGGATCGCCGAAGTGGAGCAGTATCGGACCACCAACCTGGTGAAAAATACTCCCCGGGTAATAACGATATTAGTTGATTCCAAATTGGGGCAGAAATATATAGATGCTACCGAAGAGGCCATTGGCCGGTATAATGCACAAAACCTGAACATAAGTTTTTCACGTATTACCAGTGGCTCTGCCAATATTACCCTGAAAGCAGCTCCGAGGGGTGCGCAATACCTGGCTTCTGCAGGGTTTCCGACTGCTTCAGGTGAGCCTTATGGTGAGGTTAAGATTAATAATTTTTATATGGATCGGAATAACTGGACAGGTGGTACAGTTGTGAGTATAATTGCGCATGAAATCGGACATTGCATTGGGTTCCGTCACACCGATTATATGGATCGTTCCTATAGTTGCGGAGGTGGTTACGCCAATGAAGGTGCTTCCACGGTGGGAGCAATTCATATACCGGGAACTCCTACGGATGCGGATGCTAGATCCTGGATGCTGGCTTGTATTGGAAAAGGCGTAGATCGTCCTTTCAATGCCAATGACAGAACAGCTTTAGGGTATTTATATTAATTGCATCACTCATACAAGAAGAGGGTCCCGGCTCGCAGCCAGGACCCTCTTCTTATAATACAGGCAGGGACAATTTACCCGTTCGCAGCTTTAAAAGCAGCTTCGATATCCTCTTTGATATCATCAATATGTTCAATACCCAATGATATCCGGAGC
>CBFGLD010000009.1:0-38015 GCA_965649495.1 uncultured Flavihumibacter sp.
TAGCATCCAGGTTAAACCGGAGGTCGTACTGCTTATAACCGGTTGCCGAATTTTTATAGTAACCATCCTGGTTTTGGTACCCTACCGAACCAAAATATTTTACACTTTCGGTACCGCCATTTACCTGGAGGTTGTGACGTGATTGAGGCGACCAGGTCTTGAGGGCATCCCCGAACCAATCGGTATTGGGATGACCCCAGGGATCCGAACCATCCCGGTATTTCTCCATGTCGTCCGGAAAGAAACCCACCGGCGAAGTAACCGTTGCACCGTTATCAGTCCGAACATAGGTTCCTGTTTCACGTAAAGCATTCCATGCTGCCTGCCATTGACTTACCGGTACGTTCTCAAAAACGGCCAATTCGTTTCTTAGGTTTCCATATTCAATGGCGTCTGCCATTTCGGGTATACGGGTGGGTTGTGCCCAGCCCTGGTTGAAATTGTAGGTCAGCTCTGGCTTGCCTGATCTGCCGCGACGGGTGGTGATCAGGATGACACCATTTGCAGCTCTTGAACCATAAATGGCTGCAGCGGCATCCTTCAACACAGATACGCTTTCAATGTCTGCAGGGTTAAGGCGCTCCAGTCCACCTGCGCGGTCTGGTACACCATCAATGACTATGAGTGCCGAAGTATTACCCAATGAGTTGGTACCACGTATACGGATAGCCGAACCATCATACCCGGGCTCACCGCTTCCGTTTACGGCAGTGATACCCGGTAACCGGCCCGCCAGAGTGTTGGACAGGTTCATCACCGGGGTTTTTGCCAGTTCCGCACCCTTCACCTGTGCAACAGAACCTGTAACGGTAACGCGCTTCTGCGTACCATAACCCACCACTACCACATCCGATAACTGCGAAGTTTCGGTGGCAAGTGTTACGGCAATAGTATTGGAACTGCCCAGGGTAAATTCCTGGGTTTTATACCCCACGCTGGAGATCTCCAGGATGGAGCTTCCGGCAGGTACGGTGAGTTTGAAGTTTCCCTGGTCATCGGTAGTGGTTCCGATGGTAGTTCCTTTTACCAGGACGTTGGCGTTGGCAACGGCACTTCCCTTTTCATCAACAATACGGCCGCTGACTTCGCGGCCTGTTTGCCACCAGGCACCTGCCGGTACATCGGGTACCGCAAAGCCCGGGGAAGGAACTGCCAGTGCTAATCCACATATGGCAGCCAGCACAGGTAGGCGGCCGCTCCTCTTCGTAAAAAGCGTAAAATGCTTAAATGAATGATTCATTCAGGATAGTTGACAATGTTAAATAATGGGAGTAATTCGAAATTGTGTTGGAGTAGGTCCGGGATGCGTTACATCATTCCGAACATGGCATGGCCACATAAGCAATCGTGTCATCGTCGTAGTTTTTGGTTGGTTAAGCTTGAGATATCAATATTATTAACTTTTTTTTAAAAAAAGTCAAAACAACACTTATAAATTTCTCTACAGCTAAGTACTGAACACTAATAAGTTAAGCTAATTGGCAGTATTATATATGTTTTTGCTGCCTTATGATAATTTTGAGGAATTACCGGATAATTTGGAACCATATTAACCCCGCAAAAAAAATCCCGGTGAAATTTCACCGGGACTGTAGCAAGCGTAACCAAACTACTACAAGGGATATTTATTATCGGCCAGGATCTTTGCGGAGATCCGGCGACGGGCTTCTTTGCTGTTGAAGGCAGCGGCTTTGGTGAACCGCTTCAAACCGAGTAACATCATTCTTTGTTCATCACCTTCCGCAAATGCATTTATGGCATCCTTCCCGTATTTATTGATACGATCGGCAGCGTCATAGAGGTAACAACGCATCATATCCAGTTCAAACTGGCTGGCAGCCTCTCCACGCTGGTCAACCAGCTTCATGGCGCGCAGCAATGCGGATTCGGCGTTGAAGGTTTCAATGGCCATATCGGCTACGTGCATCAGTATCTCCTGCTCCTGTTCGATCTTCATCATCAGTTTTTGCACCGCTGCACCCGCAGTCATGAGGATGGCCTTTTTAAAATTGGCGATGAGTTTTTTCTCTGCATCAAAGGCCTGTTCTTCACCGCTGCCAAAGTCCGGAATGCTCATCAATTCTTTCATCACATTCATTGCAGGACCCATCAGGTCCAGCTTGCCCTTCATAGCTCGCTTCAGGACCATATCCACCGTCAGCAGTCGGTTGATCTCATTGGTACCTTCATAAATACGGTTGATACGGCTGTCGCGGTAGGCTTTGGATATGATGTATTCATCGCTGTAACCATTGCCGCCATGGATCTGTACCCCTTCATCCACGATAAAGTCCAGCATTTCACTGCCGTAGACTTTCAGCATGGCGCATTCAATGGCGTATTCTTCCGCCGCTCCCAACAGGGCTTCGTTGAATGGTTTGCCCTCTGCCAGCAATTCATGCTCTTTGTTGTCGATCCATTTGCTGGTGCGATACAAGGCAGACTCGGCTACCCATATCCGTGTAGCCATTTCCGCAATCTTATGTTTGATAGCTCCGAAATTTGCGATCGGTTGTTTGAACTGCTCCCGGGTATTGGCATACTCTATAGAGGTATTAAAGGCACGCTTTGCACCCCCCAGCGCAGCAGCGCATAATTTCAACCGGCCAATGTTCAGGATATTGAATGCGATGACATGTCCCTTCCCGATTTCTCCCAATACATTTTCAACCGGCACCTTGCAATCCTGGAAATAGAGCTGCACGGTGGAAGATCCCTTGATTCCCATTTTGTGTTCTTCCGGTCCCTGGGTAAATCCTTCCATCCCCCGCTCAACAATGAAACCGGTAAACTTATCGCCATCCACTTTTGCAAAGACCGTGTAGATATCTGCGAAGCCGCCGTTGGTGATCCAGCATTTTTGCCCGTTCAGGATATAATGCTTGCCATCCTCGCTTAATTTGGCTGTGGTTTTGGCACTTAAGGCATCACTGCCGCTGTTGGGCTCCGTGAGCCCGTAAGATCCCTTCCACTCCCCGGTTGCTAGCTTTGGAATGTATTTTGCTTTTTGCTCCGGTGTTCCAAAATACAGGATGGGTAAGGTACCGATACCCGTGTGCGCGGCAATGGCAACGGAGAAGGAAAATCCTCCGCCCAATCCTTCATTGACCAGGGTAGCAGTGATAAAGTCTTTTCCCAGTCCGCCGAATTCTTCGGGTATGGAAGTACCCAGCAGTCCCTGCTCCCCGGCTTTATCTACCAGCGAAGGCATGAGCCCCGGCTCCAGTTTGTCGATCCTGTCAACGATTGGCAGCACTTCCGTATCCAGGAAGGACTGGCACATATCTTTCACCATCTGCTGCTCTTCATTGTAGTCTTCGGGGATGAAGGTTTCAAATGCTGAGCTCTCTTTGATCAGCCACTCCCCTCCCTTGAGGACAGCGGCCTGTTGTTGCGCGGCGTTGCTCATAGTTGTTTTTTTATGTGGTTTGCAAAATGCTATTTCAGGTTATCATAAACGATCTGCAGCACCTGCTTACAGATCTCCACCTGGTCGGCTGGAACACTTTCCAGTGCTTCATTCAGGGTTTCTTCGGCCAGGACCATGGAATCCATTTCCAGTTTGCGCGCCTCGGCCGTCAGGTAGATCAGGTTCATACGCCGGTCTTCCCGGGAAGAAACCCGTTTCACCAGCTTTAATTTCTCCAGGTTGTCCACCAGCCGGGTGATGCTGGGCTTATCCCGAAAGGTGGCATTGCACAATTCCTGCTGGCTGATGCCGTCCTGTTTCCACAAGTGATATAATACACTCCACTGTTCAATGGTAAGGTTCAGTCCGGCAGCATTGAATTTCTTTTGCAGTCGCCGGGCAATGGCAGTAGAAGCTTTACCCGTGATAAAACTGTATAGCTCCCCCTTCTTAAATTGGTTGTTTGGCATATAGTTAGTTAAACAACTAATCAAATGTAATGGAAATGGATTATATATGCAAATCAGAAATAGTTACCCGCCCCTATGCTTTTTCATTTCCGGGAACATACCATTCAATATGAGCGATTCGGCTCGGGGCCGGAGCTGCTTTTTTGCCTGCACGGCTATGGTGAATCCGGCAACTCGTTTGAATACTTATCCGCTGGACTGGGCGCACGGTTTACCCTGGTTTGCCCGGAGCTGCCCCTTCACGGCATGACCCGGTGGGAGGCTCCGGCCTTTCATCCCGGCGACCTGCAGGAGTTACTGCTGGCTTTGGCGGAGCGGGAGCGCCCGGGCACCGGGCAATGGTCCCTCGCAGGGTACAGCATGGGCGGCCGGCTTTGCCTGGCGCTGGCAGAAAAGTTCCCGGAAACAGTGAACCGGCTTTACCTGGTGGCGCCGGATGGAATGAAGCTGAATTTCTGGTACTGGTTAACCACCCAAACGGGATGGGGTAACCGCTTATTCCGGTATACGATGGAGCACCCATCCTGGCTGTTCCGGGCGATGCGCTGGGCAAGGAAGTCGGGCCTGCTCAACCAGAGCATTTACAAATTCAGCCATCACTACCTGGATGACCCTCATCAACGAATGGCACTTTATAATCGTTGGACCATGTTTCGCTCTTTCAGGCCGGATCATAAGAGGTTAAATAAGGTATTGAAAGAAAAGGGTACCAGGGTTGTATTATTTATCGGGAAATTTGACCGGATCATTACTATACACCAGGCAATGCGGTTTAGGCAAATGATGGTAGACATTACTGATCTCCATATACTGGAAGCAGGTCACCGTTTGCTAAAACCGCCAATTGCCACTACCATTGCAGAAAAAATAATAGTCTCCTTAACATGATGCTGTTCGTGTATGTCATTACGATAGTGTTGCTGGCAGCATATGCCTTCCTCATCCAATATTATCACCGCGCGTGGAAGGAAATGCCGGAAACAACCGGTAAACAAGTTAAGGAGGAGGGATTGCGAACAACTGTCACCGTTATAATACCAGCCCGGAACGAGGAAAAAGATATCAGAGATTGCCTGCGTTCTTTACTGTCGCAGGATTACCCCGCCCATTTAAGGGAGATCGTGGTGATAGACGATCATTCGGAAGACGGCACCCCGGATATCGTGAAAGAATTTCTGCAACCGGGGGTACGGTTGATAGCATTAAGGGATCTGCTGCCGGAAGGGGCCATTAATTCTTATAAGAAAAAAGCCATTGAAACCGGTATCCGGCAATCGGTGGGTGAACTGATCCTTACTACGGATGCGGACTGCACCATGGAACCAGGCTGGTTGTCTGCCATGGCCGCCAGGTATGAGAAGGGGGATCTGGAATTCATAGCAGCCCCGGTAAGGATGGCGGACGGCGGGCGATGGCTGCATCGTTTCCAGGTACTCGACTTTCTCAGCCTGCAAGGTATAACGGCAGCATCGGTCCATAAAGGATTTCACAGCATGAGCAACGGCGCTAACCTCGCTTACTCCCGGAAGGCGTTTGAAAAGGTAGAAGGCTTTCACAGCATTGATCACCTGGCATCAGGAGACGATATGCTGCTGATGCATAAAATTGCCCGGGCCTTTCCGGGCCGGGTTGGTTACCTCAAGCAACGCCAGGCCATGGTTACGACGCAACCACAACACAGTTTGGGCGCCTTTTTCCGCCAGCGTATCCGTTGGGCCAGTAAGGCGCAGGGTTACGAAGACAAAAGGGTGTTCCGGGTCCTATTGCTGGTCTATATCCTCAACCTGTTTTTATTACTGGTAATAGGCGCCGCTTTCTTCTCGGTTAGACAAACGGCAACAGCCCTGGGATTTCTGGCAATAAAAACAATAGTGGAATGGCCTTTCATGATCTCGGTGGCAAGGTTTTACGGTCAGGAAAACCTGATGAACTATTTCCCTTTGTTCCAACCCCTGCACATACTCTATACTGTTATAGCAGGCAGCTTCGGACAGTTTGGTACCTATGAATGGAAAGGCAGGAAAGTGCGTTAATTCCTTACATTTATTCCATGGCAATGAGTTCAACTAATTCCGGATTCCGGAAACTGCTGCGTAACAAGGGAGCTTTTGTCGGATTGTTGATCATCACCATAGCCATTTTTACAGCTGTGTTTGCTTATTGGCTGTCGCCCGATAGCAGCCCGGATGCCAACCGGATGGTGGTGGAGGTCGGTGGCCGAAAGCCCGGGCACAGGCAGGCATTCTTTTTATTGCCTAAAAAACCCGCGGTGGAGCGGGTAGGCTGGTTACAGAGAACCCTGTCGGGCCAACCGGATAGGTATACCCATATTCCGATAGATTCTTTTCACATCCGGAATGAGAGGCTGATCCTTTACCGGTTTATTGACGAAGGACTGAATGAACCGCTCAGCTTCCCGCTCAATGATTTACAACAGCCGGTGGAAAAACTGCTGGTCAATCGGAAATTCGTTCTGGGAACCGATAAATATGGCCGTGATATACTTAGTCGGCTGATCATAGGAGTTCGGGTAAGCCTTTTGGTAGGGGGCATAGCGATGTTATTATCACTTACTATCGGGGTGGCACTGGGTGCGATAGCAGGTTACTATAGAGGAATATACGATAACTGGATCATGTGGTTCATCAATGTCATCTGGAGCATACCCACCTTACTGCTGGTATTTGCGATCACATTATTGTTGGGCAAAGGATTCTGGCAGGTATTCATTGCCGTTGGACTGACCATGTGGGTGAACGTAGCCAGGATCGTACGGGGGCAGATATTATCCATCCGGAACCTGGAATACGTGGAAGCGGCCAGGGCGCTGGGTTACAGCAACAGCCGTATCATCGTGAAACATATCCTTCCGAATATCCTTGGCCCGGTGCTGGTAGTGGCTGCAGCCAATTTTGCATCGGCCATCGTTATTGAGGCGGGACTCAGTTTCCTGGGGATGGGGGTTCAGCCCCCGCAACCCAGCTGGGGCGGCATGATCAAGGAAAACTATAATTTTATCATTACCAACAACCCGATGCTGGCACTCGCACCCGGTTTTGCGATCATGTTATTAGTGCTGGCATTTAACCTGCTGGGCAATGGCATCCGGGACGCGCTGGATGTTAGAACCTGAGTTTACTTTTTTGAGTAGATATAAAATCCGGTTACCTTGTTAGCAGGCTTGGAAATTGAAGTAACCGTAACAGTTACACGACACTGAACAGCGGGTGGAGTATTGGTGATGGTAAAGTTGGTGGTAGCAGCGCTGGTAGTTTTTGATTCCGTGAAAAAGGCGGTACCGGATCCGTCTGGCACAGCAGTTACATCGATCCTGACTCCCTGCGGCGGCATCCTGGAAGTAACGGTTACCTTTAACGGAAAATCGGGACCAACAGAGGGCGCTTCTACCTGGCCATTGATGGCAGGACTGGTTGTGACTTTCAGGTTTTCTTCCGAAGGATTATCCGATCCGCCGCCCCCTTTACTGCAGGAAGGCATGACAAAGAGAAGAACTGGCAAAATAATCAGGAAAGAGAAAATATTTTTACTCATACATCAGGGCTTGTGGTTTCCACAGGCTTAAAGGTATGGATATGTGCCTGAAACTCCATGCTTCCGGACAGGCTATTCTCCTTTTACCAGCACATTCCTGTTCAGACTTTCGTCCAGCGAAATAAAAGTCTCGGTGCGCTCAATTCCTTTGATCTTTTGTAACTGGTCGTGTAACACATTACGCAGGTGGTTGATATCCTTACAAATGATCTCTGCCAGTATGCTGTAATTACCAGTAGTATAATTCATGCGAACAATCTCCGGAATCTTACCCAACTCGCGCGCTACCGTATCATATAAGGAACTCTTCTCCAGGTAAATACCGATGAAAGCTATAACATCGTAGCCCAGCATCTTGAGATCTACATTCAGGCGGGAACCCTTGACAACCCCCACCTCCTGCAGTTTTTTGATGCGTACATGAATGGTTCCTCCTGAAACAAAAAGCTTTTTCCCCAGGTCGGCATAGGAGGTCTCCGCATTTTCCATCATCTCGTGGATGATCTGATAATCCAGTTTGTCTAAATTTAATTTGGCCGCCATTTTCTACATGTGTTTTTGATGATATCTAGCACAAGATAGTATTTTTTGAATAATTTCAATAGTTTTTAAATTTTAGTTGAAATATTTGCAATGAATAGGTAAATCGTTGTATGTTTGCATTATCAAAGCTCTTAAGCATACTGTGGGATGATGAAATTTTCGGCAGACATGCCCCCTTGTCTCGGGGGTGGGGAATCCAGGATAAATAGTACGCTCCGGCGGCCTGCTAACTGCCCCGTGGAGGTTCGACTCCTCCTCCTACAGCACCGTATTGTGAACATTCTTTATACTGTGGGGTGATGAAATCTTTGGCAGACATGCCCTCTCGTCTCGGGGGTGGGGAGTCCAGGATAAACTTAGCATAGAGCCGACTGGTATTGCTGTTCCGGGTAACCGGTACCGTAATAAAGCCGACCAGGGTTGACCACTAAGCATTGTGCTACGGCTAACTGCCCCGTGGAGGTTCGACTCCTCCCCCTACAGCAATTTTTACCTGAATCCTGCCCCGTGGTGGGATTTTTTTGTCCGGCCGGCAACGGCTTACTTCCTTCCCCCTGGAGGCAAACGATTTTTTCTCATGTGTGTGTTTACAGCTGTTAGGTAGCCCCTCTTTTCCCCGAGGGGCTTTTTTTATGTTCCGCTGGCATAGTTTTTTTCCGCCTCCCCACAAACAATTTAATCAAAATGAGCGGCAACAGCTTCAAAAGACTGGCAGTGACCGGTATCGCCTCCCTCCTGTTTCTACACACAGAACTTAACGCGCAGGACAACGTTTCCCTGGGCCCCTCGGCTGGATTTGGCCATGGCTGGCTCAGCAATAGTGCGGATGCCCGCTATCACCCTACCGGTAACCTGGGCCTTACCCTGATTGTAAGCACGGAAACCCGTTTCGGTTTTGGCGCTGATGTCAAATGGTCTATTGAAGGTGGAAAAACTTCCACAAATGCTGGTACTGTAACCACCCGCCTGGATTATATCAGGGTTCCACTCAAAGCCATGTATTTTTTTGGCGATCTGGGCAACCGCGTTCGCCCTAAAGTAACGATCGGGCCCTCTTTCGGGCTGCTGGCAGGTGGCAAGCAGAAATACGAAGCAGCGGATAAAGTGGTCAGTGAAATGAAAGCAAAAGATATCGCCAACAGTTTTGATATTGGCTTGAACGCATCAGCAGGACTGAATTACCGGCTCATCAACAAGACCTGGCTGAACCTGGATCTCAATTATTACCATGGCTTATCGGATGCATTGAAAGCTGCAGATGCGGATAACAAAAACCGCAATATTGGGATCAATGTTGGCGTGACCTTCGGAATTGGAAAAGTAAGACCTGAATAATATTTGAAAATTTAAAAACGACCCTTATGACAATCATTAAAAATCATATCGCCCTCCCGTTGGGGAAACTGACCCTGGGACTGGTGCTCATGGCCTCCGTTGGGGCAGGCTGTAAATCCATGAATAAGACCCAGAAAGGTGCGGTTATAGGAGCTGCAGCAGGGGGTGCTGTAGGAGCCGGAGTAGGTAAAGCTGCCGGTAATACTGCCCTGGGAGCAATCATCGGGGCCACGGTAGGTGGTGTTACGGGTGCCGTGATTGGCAGGCAGATGGACAAGCAGGCAAAGGAAATTGAAAATATTCCGGGAGCCCAGGTGGAAAGAGTTGGTGAAGGAATCAACGTCACCTTTGATTCGGGCGTGCTTTTTGGTTACGATCAGGCAGACCTCACACCCTCAGCCACGGATAGGGTCAAAGAACTTACCACCATCCTGAACAAATATCCAGACACCTATATTTTGGTGGAAGGACATACGGATTCAAAGGGAACCGCCAATTATAATATGAATCTTTCGGAAAGAAGGGCAGAAGCGGTATCAGCTTATCTTATTGCACAAAATATCAGTGCGGCCAGGGTCAAAACTGCCTGGTATGGCGAGAACCAGCCGAAATTCAGCAATGATACGGAAGCTGAAAGGGCCAAGAACCGTCGGGTGGAATTTGCCATTTATGCCAATGAAAAAATGGTGGAAGATGCCAAAAAAGAAGCCGGGGCTACCGGCCAATAGATAGCAGAACCCCAGTTTGATCCCAACCCTTTTGAGAGATTCATTGGATCCAAAATGTAAAGAATATGAGACAGAATGACATCAGAAAGATCAGTGAAAAGTTGCAGGCCTTCCGGTTTGCAGCCCTCAAGGAAAAAATTGATAAAGATCTTATCCGATCACTCAGGACAATTATAAGGACTGTGCGAATGGATGCCAATGGTATCCTGAGTTGCTGGTGTGAGGATGAGATCTTTATTAAAAAAAATGAATCGAAACCCATTCCCGTATTCGCGCGATTTGCAAATAAGGAAAGTGGTGAATTCATGGTAATAGAAGGTCACTCCCAGGTGGCTGCCGTAGCACCCGGTAAAGGTGCGCTCCTCCATATCATTCCCTCCAGCGCCGCTTTCATGGAACGATAGTCTATCTTTGCGCCCATGGGCCAAAAAAAGTTAATCAGGTTTGAAGCCATCAAAGGCTATCCCAATGTTTTGCAGAATCCGGAAGGAATGGCGGGTAACTGGAAAAACCAGTTTGGAAACAGGAATCCTATTACCCTGGAATTGGCCTGCGGAAAAGGAGAATACACGGTCGGATTGGCAAGCATGCACCCGGAACGAAATTTCATCGGTATTGATGTAAAAGGTAACCGCATTTACGTGGGTGCTAAAAAATGTCTGGAAAAGGGCATTACTAACGCAGCCTTCCTCCGGACTCAGATAGACCGGATCACCCAATATTTTGAAAAAAACGAGGTGCAGGAAATTTGGCTCACCTTTCCTGACCCCCAGTTGAGACGTTCCCGGGCCAAAAAAAGACTCACCCATCCCAAATTTCTCCGGCTTTATCAACAATTCCTGCTACCCGGTGGTTTAATTCATTTAAAGACCGATTCGCCCGTTTTATACCGCTTTACCCAAATGGTGGTGGATTTGTATGATCTGGAACTCGTGGATCACACCAATGATGTGTATGACTGGAAAGGCATCACAGATGAGTTACGGATCAAAACCCATTACGAAGGTTTGGATATTGCGGGAAGCAACCGTATTCATTATATCTCATTCCGGCTGCCAGACAAGCCGCTGCCAGACCTGGATAAGGAGCTGCAGGAAATGGTCAAAACACATGAAGAAGCAACTGGTTGAAGGAGCAGACTTTTATTATAATTCGGAAGGATTTGTAGTGCTCACGGAAAAATATCATCGTGAAAAGGGAATCTGCTGCGGAAATGGCTGCCTGCATTGCCCTTTTGACTATGTCAATGTTCCGGAACCACGCCGTAGCCAATTGATCCTTCTTAAAGCCGAACGGGATGCCCAGGTCAAAGAAAACAGTTAAAGAAATCCGGCCTTCCGGAAAACCTGAATCCTCCTTTTTTGAACAGGTTTATGAGGTGGTGGAACAAATACCCAGAGGGCGGGTCACCACGTACGGTGCCATTGCAAAGGCCCTTGGCTCCGGACTTTCCGCACGAATGGTGGGATGGGCCCTGAATGGTTCGTTTTCCGGATCGCGAAAAATTCCGGCCCAACGCGTAGTGAATCGCAACGGTCTGCTGAGTGGAAAAGCACACTTTGAAACGCCAACACGCATGCAGGAATTGCTGGAAATGGAAGGAATAAAAATCGAGGAAGATACTGTGGTGGATTTTAACCGGCTATTCTGGGATCCCGCCGATCAATGATTACATCCCCGCTATATCCTGGTCGTTGAGCTTTAACTGCAGCATCACCTTTTGCTTGAAAGGGTTCAGTCCTCCATAAATTGCAATGATCATCACTGTTAGTCCAAGGAATGACCAGTTACCGGTGATTCCGTAACTTATCATCGAGAAAATGGAAGCCCCTTCCAATAACAACCATTGAACCAGTGAAGCACTCCTGTATTGAGCCAGTTTTTCGCGGGGAGTTTCGTTATTGTTCCGGATGGTTTCCAATCGCCTTCTGAACAATTGTACTCCAACTATAACAGCTGCAAAAGCATACACCACTGTTATAACCTGTAGTAGCCGGTCCAGTGATTCGGATGCAAATGGTTTGAACAGGCCGGTCTGCACCAGTATAATGATCGCAACAGCAAATACAATTTGCCCATAGAGTAGCGCCCGGTATATCTTCTGTAATTCCAGGAAAGGAGAAGCCTGCAGTGACATCCGTTGAATTTCTGCTAAGATAAAATATTTCCCGGTCAGGCAATACCGTAATAAGGACTTATCAAAAGGTAAACAATGACACCGGAAAGGGCCACATAAAACCATATAGGCCAGGTGATCTTTGCCAGTTTACGGTGCGCAGGCCATTCGGCTACCATGGCACGGTATGCCGTGAATAATATAAAGGGCAATATGATGGCAGCCAGGATGATATGCGTTATAAGGATAACATAATAAACAGGACGAATCCAACCTTCACCACCAAATTTAGTATCGCCAGCAAAAAGGTGGTGACCAATATAAGAAACCAGGAAAAGGGCGGAAAGCACCATCGCAAAAAGCATAAGCTTCTTATGCAATTCGTAGCGATGTTTACGGACAGCAATAAGCGCCGCCACCAATAATAGGGTTACTATGGAATTGATCACTGCATTGATCCGGGCAAACAGATGTACATCGAACCCGAGGTCAGCTTCTACCTCGATTCTTCCCAGTAATACAACTGCTGCAAAGACCACGAAGGAAACGACTCCAATATAGATACGCGCCAGCTTGTCGTTTTTCTTAAGGATGGGTGGTAACATAAAGTGGAATTAGTTTCCAAATAATTTGCGTTTTTTCTTTTTATCCTTTTCCAGCATGATCTTAACGATATCGCCGGCAAGATCGGCCATGGCCATGGAATCCAAACCATTATAATAACCCCGCACCACTCGGTCCTTGTCCAACAGTACAAATCGCTCGGTATGGATGAAGTTGGAATCCACTCCATGCCCGTCAATAGCGGAAAGCTTCACCTCGTTCAGTGCAAAATCATAGATGGTTTTTTTATCCCCTGTCAACAGCCACCACACATCGTGATTCACGCCGTAACGATCTGCATAGGTTTTCAGCCTGGGAACGGAATCTCGTTCCGGGTCAACACTAAAACTAAGGAACTGAACAAATGTGGTGTCGATCTTTCGGGTAACATCCTTGAGGCGAAGGGTGTTCTGCAATTTTTTCATGTTATGCGTAAGCGTAGGGCAGATGGATGGACAACTGGTAAAAAAAAAGTCCAGTACGATCACTTTACCCGCCGCATCACCCATGGATACGGTATCACCCAACTGGTTGACCAGGCGAAAGTCAGCAAGCTTATGCCACACAGTATCCGTGACTTCTTTCCCATCCTGAACTTTGGTGAGGATGGTATCCGCATAATAACGACGTGGCATATCAACCGCGCCAACGCTGTAATGCTTTACGATAAAATAACAGACAACGGGGAGTGCCAGGGCCAGCAGGATTCCAATTAGTGCTTTTTTATTCAAAACCTTTATTTAGAGTGTATCGCTAAGAAAAAACCATCCGCCGCGGCGAATGGTTCATTTCCGAAGATTATAATCAGTTTTTCAGAAACCTTCATGTATTTATTCCATCGCACCTTCCTTCTTGGCATCCTGGTGTTCGCCCGAACCATGTGCTGGCTTTTCAACCTTGGTTTTGCTCTGCTCATAGTGGTAGGGATCATAGGTATTTTTCAAAACGCGGTAGGAGTTGCCATCGTAAAGAAAAGCAATGATGAACCACACAAAAAGCAGCAGGGGTACCACGATGGTCATGATCAGGCTGCGCAGCTCATGCTTAAGGTGCATGAAATAGGCAACAATATAAAATGCCTTGGAAAGCATCAGGACCAGGATCACGCCTTTCACCAGCAGGCGCATAAAATCGCCTTGCAGGGAGATCAGCCAGAAACCGAGTGCCAGTTCAATCAGGGTGATCACGGAAAGGATCACGGTCACACGGATCACTTCTTTGCGCGAGGCCTCACGGTCAAATTCGTGATGATGGGTTACTTCTTGAATATTATCCATGGTGTAAATCTCTTTAATTGGTTAAACAAGGTAAAATACAGTGAATACGAATACCCATACCAGGTCAACGAAGTGCCAGTAAAGACCTGCTTTTTCGATCATCAGGTAATGGCCGCGTCTTTCAAATACGTTGTTCAGAGTCATGATCAGCATGATGATGTTGATCACTACACCACTGAACACGTGGAATCCGTGGAAACCGGTAATGGTGAAAAAGAAGTTAGTGAAGTTGGTAGACGCCTTGGTTCCGTCAATATTCAGGAAAGGGTTGCTTCCCCACCAGGCACCCTCATGATACATATGGGTCCACTCCCAGGCCTGGCAACTCAGGAACGCTATGCCGCCAATGATGGTCAGCACCAGGTTCCGAACCACAGCTTTTTTATCCATCGCATGACCCGCCTGCACCGCCAGAACCATCGTAACTGAACTAATGATCAGGATAAAGGTCATCAGGCTCACGAACATGAGCGGAAGACCTGATCCTAAACCGGGGAATGACTGGAAAACTTCGTTGGGGTCGGGCCATGAATTGCTGGAAAAACGGATGGTGCCATAAGAGATCAGGAATGCACCAAAGGTGAAAGCATCACTCATAAGGAAATACCACATCATCAGTTTACCATACTCCACGTTGAAGGGACTTTTACCGCCACTCCACCATTTTTGTTCTGCAGGTACTGCTTGTGCCATGTTCAGTGTTTAAGATTGGTTCGCAAATTTAATTGGATATAAGGAATTTAACTATTGCATGAGCATAAAAAATACCAGCAGGTAGATCCAAAGCAGGTCTACAAAATGCCAGTAGGTTGCCATCACTTCTACCGGCACCGAATTGTAGTTCCGCATCCGGGTGCTGAAAGCCTTGAAAAATAGGATCACCAGGGCAATCACCCCGCCGATAACGTGCAGTCCATGTAACCCAAAAATGATGTAGAGGAATTGCCCCGCCCCGGATCCCGCCATCGTGATTCCGGTAGCCCAGATCTGGGTGAAACCGATATACTGCATCACTACAAAAACAACGCCCAGTACCGCTGTCAACGTCAGCAGCATCCGGTATTTACCCCGCTCGCGCTGTTTAAACGCCCGGAGGGACAGCTGCATGGTTATGCTGCTGGCCAGAATTACGGCAGTGGAATACCAGAAAATGACCGGCATCTCAAAGGTCGTCCAGCTGGGCATACTGCGCTTTACCACATACGCACTGGTTAATCCGGCAAACATCATAATGATACTGCCAATGGCCACCCATAGGGTGAACTTGGTGGGGTGTATCCTTTTTCTTTGTTCCATAGTTATGTTAGTACTCATGCTCACTTTATCTTGTCTGCCAGCAGTGCAAAAAACACTACCATCAGGTATATATAACTGCCAAACATTACTTTCCTCGCCGCCTTTGCCTGCATATCCGTTAATAAACGAACGCTGAGGTAAACCATCGCCAAATTGGCGGTCAGAACCACCAGCAGGCTCACCCAGCCGGTGATACCGGAAAAGTAGGGTAATAATCCTACCGGAATCAGCAGCAAGGAATAGATGATCGATTGCATTGCTGAATATTTGGTAGGCCCTTTTTCCGAAGGCAGCATCCTGAAACCGGCTGCATCATAATCTTTATGCGCCAACCAGGCAATGGCCCAGAAATGCGGGAACTGCCAGAAAAACTGGATGGCAAAAATAGCCCAGCCACCCAGGTCACGGGTTCCATGTTCCCCGATCCAGAGCGTATCATTTCCCGCAGCAAAACCGATCAGGCAGGGCAGGGCACCGGGAAAAGCTCCTACCAACACGGAGATCGAGTTTACTTTTTTCAGCGGCGTATAAATAAAGGCGTAGAGGAAGAGACTGAAGGCTGCCAGGCCGGCAGAGAGACCGTTGAAATAATACCAGAGCAAGGCTACCCCGGCTATCCCGGTTACTACCGCAAAGGCCCAACCTTCTTCTACCGACATTCTTCCCGAAGCAATGGGCCTCTGGGCTGTACGCTTCATCAGGGCGTCGGTATCTTTTTCCACCACCTGGTTGATCGTATTGGCACTTCCCGTTACCAGGAAACCTGCCAGGAAAAGGATCCCGATCATAGTCCAGTCATACGCCACCACTTTTGGTGCCAGGAGATAACTTATTACCGCCGAAAACACCACCAGTATTGTCAAAGAGAACTTCACCAGCAGCATATAATCACGCAACCGTGCACTCACACCATTCGGTTTCATTGGTTTCACCGGATCTTCCTGCTGCATCAATTTTAGTTAAACAAAATATACCTGCTCTAAAAAAACGCCCCGATTGGAATCAGGGCATTTTTATGTTGATTAATATCTTTCCCGGATACACCCTTAGTGTTTACTTTCCGAAGCACTAACGGGTTCGGTCTGCGGAATGAAATCACGCCCGTCCTTACCATAATCGTATGCCCAGCGGTGAACCTCAGGGATCTCACCTTCCCAGTTTCCGTGACCGGGATTGATCGGTGTCGTCCACTCCAGCGTGGTTGCATTCCAGGGATTCTGGGTTCTGACCCGCCGACCCTTGAACATGGAATAAAAGAAATTGAAAACAAACATCAGCTGCACCGCAAATACAATGATCGTTACGATAGAGATAAAACGGTTCAGTCCATCAAACTGGTTGAAAGATGCCCATCCGCTGAAATCGAGGTAACGGCGGGGTACACCTGCCAATCCCTGGTAATGCATGGGCCAGAAGATCAGGTAAGCACCCACCAGCGTGATCCAGAAATGGATATACGCCAGGGTGTTGTTCATATAACGGCCAAACATCTTCGGAAACCAATGATACAGCCCCGAGAACATGCCAAAGAAAGCGGATACACCCATTACGATATGGAAGTGTGCAATTACAAAATACGTATCGTGCAGGTGAATATCCAGGGTGGAGTTACCCAGGAATATACCGGTGAGACCGCCGGAAATGAACATACTTACAAATCCGATCGCAAACAGCATCCCAGGAGTGAAGCGCAGGTTGCCTCTCCATAGAGTAGTCAGCCAGTTGAACACCTTGATGGCCGACGGAACCGCAATCAGGAGCGTTAATAATACAAACACGGACCCGAGGAAGGGATTCAGCCCGGTCACAAACATGTGGTGTGCCCAAACAAGGAAGGCCAGTACGCAGATGGCGAACATGGAAGCTACCATCGCCATGTAACCGAAGATCGGTTTGCGGGCATTGGCCGACATCACATCGGAAACCAATCCCATCGTTGGAAGAATAATGATATATACCTCCGGGTGACCCAGGAACCAGAACAAGTGCTGGTACAGAATAGCGCTACCGCCTTCATTGGGCAGAGCCTTCTGTGTGGTGGCAAGGAAGATATCCGACAAATAGAAGCTGGTTCCCGCGTGGCGGTCAAACAGCAATAAGATGAATCCAGACAGCAGAACCGGGAAGGAAAGGACACCGAGTACCGCGGTAAAGAACAGCGCCCAGATGGTTAGAGGCACCCGTGTCATGCTCATGCCTTTGGTTCGCATGTTCAGGATCGTGGAAATATAGTTAAGGCTTCCCAGCAGTGAATTCACAACGAACAAAGCCATACTGATCAGCCAAAGATCCATACCGATCTTGGAACCTTCCGATGCATCACCCAGCGCGCTCAGCGGAGGATAAACGGTCCAGCCGCCACTGGCAGGACCAGTCTGTACAAACAAGGAAGAAACCATCAGGATACTGGCTGCAAAAAAGAACCAGTAGCTGAGCATGTTCATGAATGGAGATGCCATATCCCGTGCACCCACCTGCAGCGGTATCAGGAAATTGGAAAAGGTTCCGCTCAGTCCGGCCGTCAATACAAAGAACACGAGCACGGTACCGTGCATGGTGGTAAGTGCATAATAAAATTCAGGCTGGATCTTTCCTCCCACCGCCCACTTACCCAGGATGGTTTCCAGGAAGGGGAAGGTTTCGTTCGGAAAACCCAGTTGAAGACGGAACAATACAGAAAACAATCCACCTATGATGGCCCAGATAATACCGGTCACCAGGAATTGTTTCGCGATCATCTTGTGATCCTGGCTGAAGATGTATTTGGTGATGAATGTTTCCTTGTGATGATGACCATGGTGCTCATCATGATGAACCTCATGGGTTGTTATCACTTCTGATTGTCCGTGCAAATTCACTTCGTGGCTCATGTTAATCAGTTTATGAAATCGGTACGATCTTAATTAGACAATGTTTTCGTTGTTGCTGCAGCTGCGGTAGCCGTGCTGTCGGCTGCCGGTGCAGCGGGAGTGGCTGGGGCGGCTTCAGCCGGCGGGTTGCTCATAACGTAGTTCGGCTTCTGTTTGGCCAGCCACAACAGGTATTCTGCCGGCTCCACCACTTTAACGATGCCCTTCATGGAATAATGTCCTTTACCACACATCTGGTCACAGCTGATCTCATATTCAAAATCCGGGTTACCGGTCTTTTCTTTCATCTGGGCAGTGGTGTACTTGGGAGTGAACCACATGGTAGTGGGTGTTCCCGGAACCGCGTCCATTTTCATGCGAAAATGAACCAGGCCCACATCATGTACCACATCGCGACTGTTGATGATTAATTTAACCGGCTTTCCAACTACCATGTAAAGCGCTTCGTTTGTAACAACATCATCCTGGGCAGCCTTATCTTCCCACAACAATCCGAGCTGGTTCAGTTTGCCCTCATCAATATTCTTGTAATATTTTTTTCCAAAAACCTTATCCTTACCCGGGTAACGGTAGATCCAGCCAAACTGCTTACCGGTCACCTCAATTACATTGGCTTCCTTGGGTGCATCACCGGTGATCTTGAACCAATAATACAATCCAAAACCTACCAGGACAGTCAGCGCAATAGCAGGAATTACCGTCCATACCAGCTCCAGCTTATTATTGTGTGGAAAATAGTAGGGCTTCCTTTTTTCAGAATATTGGTATTTGAAAGAGAACCAAAAAAGTAAAACCTGGGTGATCAGGAAAACCACACCTGTAATCGCAATAGTGATGTAGAGCATCGTATCGATCTTTTCACCATGATCGGATGCGGCTTCTCCAAGGATCTTTCCCTTGAACATCTCATTACACCAATACACACCGATCAGACCCAGGAAAAGGAAGGCCAGCAGGAGAAATCCATTGATCTTGTTATTCTGCTCAAAGGTCTTCTTCTCTCCCTTCAACACCGATACGTACTCACTGGCTTTTGCGATCTGAAAGACCACGATAAAACCCAGCAGCAGGATCGCAATGATTAATAAAGTTGACATGTTCTATGCAGTGTTTATACAAAGTTTTGAATGAATGCTTGTTCTGAAAGCTTTTGTTTAAAGATCCTAACGCTTAAGTGTGATGAATAATGCTTTCCTTCATAAAAGGGTGGTTCCGGATAACCAGGGAACGTTTGGTCAGGGCATTACCCGTACTCCACATGATCAGGCCAATGAATCCCGCGGCTACACCGAAATCAAACAGGTTCAGCTCTACATGCTCTTTGGAAATACTGGCAATAACCATTTGGTAAAAATCTATCCAGTGACCAAATATGATCAATACTGCCATGAAAACCATCAGGGTATAATTTCTCTTTGAACTTCTCCGCATCAGGATCAGCAACGGTGCCAGGAAGTTTACAATCAGGTTCAGGAAGAAAATACCACGATAAGGTCCCTGAACCCGGTGCTTGAAGTAAACGGTTTCTTCCGGAATATTGGCGTACCATATCAGCATGTACTGGCTGAACCACAGGTAGGTCCAGAAGATAGAGAATGCAAACATAAATTTGCCCAGGTCATGCAGGTGTTCTTCCGTAACCAGTTCCAGGTAACCCTGGTTCTTCAGGTAGATCACAAACAAGGTTATGAGAGCGATACCGGCAACAAAAGTGGAAGCAAAAGTGTACCAGCTGTACATGGTGCTGTACCAGTGTGCGTCAATACTCATGAGCCAGAGCCAGGGAGTAACGGAAGCCACGGTGAGGGCAAACCACACGAGATAAAGTGATCCCCAGATCGTTGTCTTGAAAATATACCGTTTCCCTTCTTCTTTAGTATAAGGACCGTTTTCATCCGTCTCCTGGCTGATCTTACGCATTTTAGCCCCAAGAAATATCCAGCCCGCCAGGGTCAGGACGGTCCACACGATAAAGAAGGTTGGGTTCAGGAACCCGGCCTTGCCAAGAATGAGCTTATCGTCACCCGGAGTGATCCAGTGGTAGATATGATGCTGGTGGCCCAGTACCAGTGCCAGCAGGATCAGGCCGGAAATGATTCCCAGGGGAATCACTGCAACCGAGATGGCTTCACTGACACGGCGAAAGGACATCTGCCATCCCCCCATCGCCAGCGTTGTGGCCGCTATGAAGAACATAGATGCGTTCACTACCAGGAGGAAATAAACGCTGTTGTACAACAAGACGCCCCAAAAGCGTGCATTCTGATGTTCATCACCAGCGCCGTACAGGAAATATCCCACGAGGATGGAAACCAATCCCACTGCCATCAGGATCATCGACCACATCTTATACTTCGCAGGTATCACAAATTGTTCTCTCAAAGACATTCTCAAAAATTTATCGTTGGTCAAATCGGTTGTCGGTATTAGTTAGTTAGCTGCAGTTACCGCGGCCGCCGCAGTTGAATCGGTTGCGGGCGTTGCTGCCGGAGCAACTTCTCCCTTCGCTTCACGCTGCTTGGCTTTTATATAGTGAACCACCATCCAGCGCTGCTTGGGCGAAAGCTGGGAAGCATAAGGCCCCATCAGGTTCTTGCCATAAGTAATGGAATGGAACATCGTTCCTTCAGTCATGGCTTCATACACCGCATCCCCAACCAATGTTGCCGGCTTCGCAGCATAGGGCCCATCCCCACCTTTGTATAAGGGACCGTTCCCATCCAGCTTGGTACCATGGCAGATGCCGCAGTTGATCAGGTAAAGGCGCTCTGCTTCAGTATGCTGCGTAGAATCCAGC
This sequence comes from uncultured Flavihumibacter sp., assembly GCA_965649495.1. Lineage (GTDB taxonomy): Bacteria > Bacteroidota > Bacteroidia > Chitinophagales > Chitinophagaceae > Flavihumibacter. The sequence goes on from CBFGLD010000009.1 coordinate 20,997, forward strand.
AAGGGCAACGGGTTCCTTAAGGCCGAAGAGGTAACATAAGCTCCTGTTGTATCAGCAAGATGCTGGTAGATAACGGATGCACCGCGACTAACCGTACCCGTAACAGGTTTGGCTGTGTAATTGATTCCTTCTGCCTGAAGTTCCCGCGGATCGGCATAGGTTTCCACAGCACGGCTATAAGCCATGTCCGGCATATAAACCTTCCCGGGCGTACGTTTTACATCACTGCAAGCCGAAAAAAGGACCGCACCGGCAAAAACAGCTATGATTGATTTCTTATTCATCTCTGGTTGATACTTTCAGGATTATGCTAAACTTTTTTCCGTTTTATTCTCGAACAACTTTTGCTCTTTATCATATCGGCCCAGCCACCAGTCAGCCTCAGCAACCTGTACATTGATCTCCTGTGCTCCCACCGAAGCAAGGAATGCTTTCGCATCTTCCTCATTGGTTTTACTGGTGCATTCCAACACCATTACAAACAGGTCATCAGTAGCCCTGGCATGGAAATGATGCTTTTTCACAAACGGAGCCAGCTGGCAGAGGTAACAAAAGGTGAGTACCATCCCTACCGCGGAAAACAATACGGTCAATTCAAATGTAATAGGTATGAATGCCGGCAAAGGAAAATGCGGCTTACCGCCAATGTTCAAAGGCCAGTCGCTGGTAAATACCCAACCCATGAAGGATAATGCTGTTGCAGTTCCCGTAATACCATAAATGAAACCCGCCGTATGAAGGCTCGTATCACGGAGCCCCATCGCATGATCCAGGCCGTGGATAGGGAAAGGCGTATACACATCGTGGATCTTGTAGCCTGCCTTACGAACCTGTTTCACCGCAGGGAAAAGAACCTTTTCGTCATCGAATGTGCCTACTACAAATTTCTTTATTGCCATCTTTTAAAAATTCGTTGTTAATTAATGCGCATGCGCGTGCTCGTGAGTAAAATGCTCAACGGTAGCCTTTTCCTCCTCATCCATCTTTTCCTTATAGCTCTCCCCGTTTTTCTTCAGGATATGCTTGATCTCCGCAATAGCAATAACCGGGAAATATTTAGCGAACAGGAAGAAACAGGTAAAGAATAATCCAAAGGTTCCAAGATAAAATCCAACTTCCCAAATGGTTGGCGTATAATAAGTACTCCAGCTGCTGGGCAAATAATCCCGATAGATCGAGGTCACAATGATCACAAAACGCTCGAACCACATACCCACGTTCACGATGATACTCATGAAGAAGGTGAAGAGCAGGTTCCTCCTCAGTTTTTTGAACCAGAAGAACTGCGGGGCGATCACGTTACAACTCATCATCAGCCAGTAACTCCAGCCATACGGAGTACTGAGGTCCCAACGGTTCTGGAAGGCAGCCATTTCGTACCTGTTCTGACCATACCAGGATATGAACAATTCAGTGATATAGGCGATACCTACAATAGAACCGGTCAGCACGATTACCTTATTCATTACCTCAATGTGCTCCATCGTGATGTAGTCTTCCAGGTTCAACACCTTCCGCGTAATGATAAGCAGTGTCTGCACCATGGCAAAACCAGAGAAGATGGCCCCCGCTACGAAATATGGCGGGAAGATGGTGGTATGCCAGCCAGGGATCACAGAAGTGGCGAAGTCAAATGATACGATGGTATGTACGGAAAGTACCAGCGGGGTGCTCAGGCCGGCAAGAACCAGCGACAGGGCCTCATGGCGCTGCCAGTGTTTCGTAGAGCCTGTCCATCCGAAAGAAAGGACACCATACATATGCTTACGCCACTTTTCTTTTGCACGGTCGCGAACGGTTGCAATATCCGGTATCAACCCCGAGTACCAAAACAATAAGGATACGGTAAAGTAAGTGGAGATCGCAAATACGTCCCACAGCAGCGGCGAGTTGAAGTTCACCCAAAGCGGCCCGCGGGTATTGGGATAGGGCAGAACAAAAAATGCCATCCATACACGCCCCATGTGGAAGATGGGGAACTGGCCGGCACACATTACCGCGAAAATCGTCATCGCTTCCGCCGCCCGGTTTACACCGGTACGCCATCCCTGGCGGAACAGTAACAGGATCGCAGAGATCAATGTCCCCGCGTGACCAATACCTACCCACCATACGAAGTTGGTAATGTCCCAACCCCACCCGATGGTTTTGTTCAGGTTCCACTCCCCGATACCATATACCACTTCACGGTAAACGGAATACACACCAAATAATAATAGCAACACGGAAATGGTGAATCCTACTTTCCAGAGAAAAGAGGGTTTCATTTCAATGGGCCGAACAATGTCTTCCGTCACATCGTGATAGGTCTTAACACCCGTCACCAGTGGTTCCCTTACTTGCGATTCGTATCTTAATGATGCCATATCGTATAAGCATTTAGCTTCCGGGTATTAACCCTTCCACTTGTTGGTTTTTTTAACTTCTTTCTACTTACTCTCTCTGCTAGCTTCTTAATGTGCCGCCGCTGGTTCACCTGCAGCCGGAGCTTCATGATGCTCTCCCGCATGTGCACTCAGAACATCCGAATTACGCACCTTCGCGAGGTAACTGACATTCGGCATCACGTGGATCTGCTCCAGCACATAATACAACCTGTTCTTGTTATTGGCCCGCTCCTGGGATATTGCGCTCTTGCTGTTGTTAACGTTGCCGAAAACAATGGCATCTGCGGAACATGCCTGCTGACAGGCTGTTTTAACATCCCTGTCTTCCAGCGGACGGTTTTCTTTCTTGGCAGCCAGCTTGCCATCCTGCAGGCGCTGCACACAGAAGGAACATTTTTCGATCACACCACGGCTGCGGACAGTTACATCGGGGTTCAGCACCATGCGGGTAAGATCATCGTTCATCATGTTGATCACCTCATTGGAACCAATAGCACCATTCTGGTTATCACCAAAGCTGTCGGCACCGGTATAATCCGCCCAATTGAAACGTCGTACCTTATAGGGACAGTTGTTGGCGCAATACCTGGTACCAATACAACGGTTATAGGTCATCTGGTTCAGTCCCTCTGAACTGTGGTTCGTTGCAGCAACCGGACAAACGTTCTCACAGGGAGCGTTATCGCAATGCTGGCAAAGCATGGGCTGGAACACTGTCTGGATGCTTTCCGGATCATTTACATTTCCGGAGAAATATCGGTCGATACGCAGCCAGTGCATGTCGTGTGCACGCAGAACCTCGGGCTTTCCAACAACAGAAACGTTGTTTTCAGCGGTACAGGCTACCACGCAGGCCCCGCAACCATAACAGGAGTTCATGTCGATACTCATGCCCCACTTAATACCCGGCTTATCGAAAACAGGGTAAATGGTTCCATCCTTCTCGTAATTTTCTAATCCACCCCAGGGTTCCAATTCCTTGGCTCTTGCGTCCAGGATTTGAGTGGGGTTCTTTTTGAAATCATTGAAGGTTACTTCCTTCACTACCTCATGACGACCTTCATATGATGAGTGCGTCTGGGTGGTAGCGATCTTATAAGCTGCTGTTGATTTTTCAACGCTTGCATCCGCATAATTTAATACGGTGGTTCCGTTGAAAGATCCAAAATGATATACATTCTTTCCGACTCCTGCAGCCGCCCTGCCAATTTTTTCGCTGCGACCGTAACCTACCGCGATGGCAATGGTCTCCTGCTGCATGCCTGGTATCAAAAGCACCGGTAGTTCCACTTCAGCCTTGCTGCCCACTTTCACTTTTACTACCGGCTTATCCGGGAAAGCTTCATACTGGTCGGCCTGCGTATTATCCGTAAGGTCAATGTCAAACATCTCCTTACCCAATACCGGCGACATCATCACATAGTTATCCCACGTTGCGCGGGTAATGGGGTCCGGCATTTCCTGCAACCACGGGTTGTTGGATTGGCGTCCATCTCCCAGGCCCGTCTTCTGGTATAAAACCACTTCCACCTTACCACCTTTTTTGGCGGATCCAACGGCGGCCTGTGCAGCTGCTACACCAGCTCCATTGAAAGCGGGAAAGCCCATGACCGTAACCGTTGACTCGATCACTCCATCCTGCAGCGCTTTCAGATAATTTTCGTTGCTGCCCAACTTACCGGTCCAGAATGTCTTGAAATATTCGGCGTAGGGTATGGTATTACCAGACCATTTCATCAGGCTTTCCTGCCACTGCCTTGTCTTGAACAGCGGGGATATAGTGGGCTGGATCAGGCTCACATATCCGGCTTTGGGTTCCGCATCACCCCAGCTCTCCAGGAAATGATTGCTGGGAAGTACGTATTTGCACAGCTCTGTGGTTTCATCCATCTTCTCATTGAAAGAAACGGATACCCGTACTTTTTTGAGGCCGGCCTTGAATTTTTCAGCATCAAAATAATCGTATGCCGGGTTGGCATCATAGATCAAAACGGCACCAATGGTTCCGGCGTTCATGTCGTTCACCAGGGTAACCATTTCGGCATCGATTCCTGCCTTGTTTTGCAGAGGTGATGCCCAGTTGATGGTGGTACCGTTTGCACCTACTGCCTCATTGATGGCATTCACGATAACCTGTACATTCACATCATTGCTTCCACTCACTACCAGGGCCTGGCCTTTACTGGCAACCAGGTCTTTTGCCGCTTTCTCGATTCCCTTCTTCAGCTTATCACTGCTGATTCCCGTAACACCCTGGCCGCTTACTGCTGCCAGCAGGGCAGCAGCTACCGCTCCAGCCTCGCTGGGACGATGCGTGAAACGCTCGTCCGCATTGGCACCTGTCATGCTCAGCATTCCCTCAAACTGATAATGCTTGCTCATGGAAGGGTTCTTCTCATCGATCTTGCGCCCCATAGTATAGCCCTTCTGGAACTCTACCGGGTTTAGCCAGGATCCGAGAAAATCGGCTCCCAGGCTCACAATCACTTTCGCCTTTCCGAAATCGTAAGATGGAAGGGCGCGACGTCCATGCGTTGCTTCATTAGCCAACAACATGCCGCTATAAGAAATCGTATCGTATTGAACATGTCTTCCGCCAGGGAACTTAGCCAAAAACTCAGTGATCACCTGCCGGGCAGAGGGACTGTTTACCGTGCTGGTAAGTAATACAACCGGTGCCCCGCCGAGACCGGCCAGCGCATCCCCAACCATTTTATCAAATGCATCCAAAGTGCTCACCTCTTTTCCATTGGCCATCGGGAAACGCAAACGCGCTGTATCATATAGGTCCAGTACCGATGCCTGCACCTGCGCGGAAGTGCCGCCCTTAGACCAGGTGGACAATTCATTGCCTTCTATCTTGATGGGACGGCCATCCCGGACCTTCGCAACAACCGGGATAGCATCACCTCCGGATATAAAGGTGGTGGCGTAGTAGTTCGGAATTCCCGGAACGGCATCCACCGGACGGTTCACAAAAGGGATTGCTTTATGAATGGGTGTTTCACAGCTGGCTGCAAGTGCAGCGGCAGCAGTGCTGAAACCCACATATTTCAGGAAGTCCCTGCGGGGAGTTTTAGCATCTCCTAAGCCTTCAGCATCAAAATTCTCAAAAGGTAACTCTTCCCTGAATTCGTCCTGCGCGCTCTTTTGATGTGCTTCTGAGTTGGTTAACTCACCGAAACTTTGCCAGTACTTTTTTTGCTCCATATACCCAAACCCCGGAAGGGGCTCTGATTTTTTGGTGATGAAAAATGGTTTATTGCAATGCTATTAATAGTGACACTTCTGACATTCTGTTCCACCTATGCTCTCTACGGTCACACTGTCCATAGTGCCGTTCTTAAGGTCATTGTGGAACTTCTCATAAATGCTGTAGAACTTGTTATCCGTAAACTGAACCTTGGTTTCGCGGTGACAGTTCACGCACCATCCCATACTGAGATCGGTGAACTGGTACACTTCACCCATTTCCTGTACCTCGCCGTGACAAGTCTGACAGGCTACCTTTCCGGCATTCACGTGCTGTGAGTGATTGAAATACACATGGTCGGGAAGGTTATGGATCTTCACCCACTCAATTGGCTTGGGTTCATTTGCATATCTTTTCTGGTCCGGATCCCACCCGGTATAGCTATACAGCTTTTTGATCTCTTCGGTTCCGTTCACTTCGGTTCCATCTTCCCGGTAGAGCTTCTCACCCGTATATTCATTAATGGCCATGTGACAGTTCATACAGGTATTGAGAGACGGAATGTTGGCATGCTTACCCTCCGCGGCTCCGCCATGACAATACAGACAGTTGATCTGGTTGGTGCCGGCGTGTACCTTGTGGGAATAATAGATGGGCTGCTCCGGCTGGTAATCCTTGGAACGTCCCAGGCCGATGGCCCCCTGTATTGTATAATATCCGCCCACAATAAAAAGGATTACTGCAAACAGCGCGATATATGCTTTGTTCCGGTAAAAAGGCACCGGCTCATAGGAAGGGATTCCGTCCTTTTCATCACTCAGACGCTTCAGGTTGGCATTCACCTGCAGGAGCACCAGCACAATAATGGCCAGGATCAGCGTGAGGATACCAAATAACAGGCTATTGTCCGTCTCCGCAACCTTGGCACCCGCAGCCGCTTCACCCGCTGCCGGAACAGCGGTCGCCTTGGCCGCCTCGGTGTTGATGTACGTAATCATGGCAGCGATCTCCTCATCAGCCAGGTTGGGGAACGCGTTCATCGGCGTTTTGTTCCAGGCATTGTAGAGATCATTGAAATACTTATTGCCACTGGCAAGTACCGCCTGGTTGTTACGGATCCAGTCGTACAGCAACTTCTTATCCGTCACACGTTCCTCGATACCGGCCAGTTTCGGACCCGTCAGATCCTTGTTGACGGCATGACAGGAGGCACAGTTCTGCTGGAAAAGCGCCTTTCCATCCTGGGCCCAAACTTGCTTATCAAAACAAACAACAGTGAGAAGAATTACAGAGAAAAACAGTTTCTTCACGATCGATCTATAGGCAGTCATAAGCGGGAATGTCTGTTGGTAATGTTAAATTGCTCCAATTCGGGGGCAAAAATATGACACGTTATTGACAATATATCAACATGCCCTAATTTTTTTTGACCGCACAGGGCTTGCATTTCAACGAATTGTGCAGTTTCACAAATATCGAATTTATGCCATTCATAAGGCTCTTTTGTTAAAACAATTCTACTTAGCTTGCGGCATGTTTGAACGTCTCCGGAAGAAATGGAACCTGGCAGCCCCGCAGGTCCTCCTGGTCTTACTGACCTTTGCCTTGGGGGGAACCCTCACCGGCATGACCGGAAAGCGGTTAATGTCTTTTATCCCCGCTGAAGGCTTGGCCTGGGCTGTTATATATATTATAATAATGACCCTTATCTGGCCCCTGATGGTCTTACTCGTTAGCATTCCGCTGGGACAGTTTTCCTTTTTCCGCAACTACCTCCGCCGCATCGGGAGCAGGATTGCCGGCAAATCCGAGGCGCGCAAACCCGGCCCTGCACCCGATTCAACCCCTATGACCCCTGTACAACTGGCGCTGTTTGCTTCCGGCTCCGGAACCAATGCCCAAAAGATCATGGAAAGATTCCAAAACCACCCCAACATCCGTGTTGCCCTGGTGGTTGCCAGTAAATCTACCGCCGGAGTACTGGATAGAGCAGAAACCTTTGGCGTACCCTCCCTGGTCCTGGATAGGGAACGCTTCCTCAGGGGCGACTCCTACATCCCCTTTTTAAAGGAAAAGGGGATCGATTTCATCGTTTTGGCCGGCTTCCTCTGGAAAGTTCCCGCAGCACTCGTTTCCGCCTGGCCACACCGGATGATCAATATCCACCCCGCACTGCTGCCCAAATACGGCGGCAAAGGGATGTATGGCCGCTTTGTCCACGAAGCGGTCATTGCTGCCGGCGACCGCGAAAGCGGAATCACCATCCACTATGTGGATGACCACTACGATCACGGAGCCACCATTTTCCAGGCTGCCTGCCCCGTGACTCCTAACGATACCCCGGATTCCCTGGCCGAAAAGATCCACCAGCTGGAACATACCCACTTCCCCCGGGTAGTGGAAGAAACCGTTATGGAACAACTCGTTAAAAAGGCTTGACGACGGGTGCAAAACCATAATTTGGTTGTACCCTTGCAGACCCGACACCATGAAGAGCGCTTTCCGCATAACCCTCCTGTTGCTGCTATTGCTGCCCGGCAGCAAATTGCTGGCGCAGGTCCGCGTCACCGGAACAGTATTTGAAATGAACCGGACCTTCCCCCTGCGCGCAGTGAGTGTGCTCACTACCAGTGGACGTGGCACCGTGACCGATTCCCTGGGCCGGTATTCCATCGTGGTGGCTGAAACCGATTCCCTCTTTTTTTCTTACCTGGGAAAACCTACTCCCAAATACGCGGTAACAGATATTCCGGCTACCCACCAGTTTGATATCTCGCTGCACGTCAACGTCACCACCCTCAAAGAAGTGAGTGTGATGCCCCGCAGCTACAAACAGGACTCCCTTCAAAACCGGCAGGACTATGCCCGGGTGTTCGATTTCCGGAAACCGGGACTGGGACTCAGCAGCTCACCCCCCGCCTCAGGAAACTTCGGGGTTGGACTGGACCTGGAGCAGCTTATCAACGTTTTCCGGTTCCGGCGCAACCGCAGCATGGCTTCCTTCCAGGAAAGGCTCCTGCGCGAAGAGCAGGATAATTATGTGGAATTCCGCTTTTCCAGAGCCAAGATCCGGAAAGTGACCGGCCTCGCAGGAACAGACATCGATACCTTCTACCGCTATTACGCACCCCCCTATGAGTTCGTAACAGGCGCCAGTGAATATGAACTCCTGGAATACATGAAAAAAGCCGGCGAACAGTATAAACGCATCAAACGCTACGGGGGAAAGATCTTTGGACTGCGGGAAGACTGGTAAGTTATTGACCATTATCATAATGCCTCCTGACCCCTTTCCTTGCACAGGTACCGCATTTTCAGGAACTTGTATGCATGAAAAAAATGACAGGTTTCCTTATCTCCTGTTTCATACTGCTTGCCGGATATCTATCGCAGGCGCAAGTGGCCGCCGAAACCGCCACCGAGGTGATCCGCAAGGCCGACCAGCTGATGCGAGGCAATACCTCCTATGCACGGATGACCATCCGCATTGAGCGACCTTCCTGGCAGCGGGAACTGGAAATGCGCAGCTGGTCTAAGGGCAATGACCTGGCCATGGTACGGGTGGAAGCCCCAGCCAAAGAACGTGGGATCGTTTACCTGAAACGTAAAAAAGAAGTCTGGAACTGGCTGCCTTCCATCGAACGCAACATCAAACTTCCCCCCTCCATGATGAGCCAGAGCTGGATGGGAACGGATTTTACCAATGATGACCTGGTTAAAGAATTTTCCATTATTGAAGACTATACCCACGAATTCACCGGAGAAGAAACCATCGATGGCCGGTCCTGCCACCGGATCACCCTAATCCCAAAACCGGGGGCAGCTGTCGTCTGGGGAAAACTCCTGGTGTGGATCGATAAAAAAGATTACCTGCAGCTCAAAGCCGAATATTATGATGAAACCGGCATCCTGGTGAACCTGCTGAAAGGTTCCGAAATCAGGATTCTGGGCGGCAGGTTATTACCTACCCGGATGGATATGTATCCTGTGGCAAAAAAGGGAAACAGGACTGTTATGCTGTACCGGGAAGTACTCTTCGATAAACCGATCGGGGACGATTTTTTCACGGTGGAAAACATGAAGCGATTAAAATGATCTACCTGCTCATGGCCTGGAGGAATATCTGGCGAAACCGCCGCCGAACCTGGATCACCATCGCATCCATCTTCTTTGCCGTGATCCTTTCCACCCTCATGTGGGCCATCCTGGAAGGGGTCTATACTAATATGGTGCGTAATGTAGTGGCTTTCTCCACCGGGTACCTGCAGGTACATGCTAAGGGCTACCAGGAAAACCGGAATCTGGATTATGTTTTCAAAGCGGAGCCTTCATTGGTACAACGTATCCGGACAACCGAAGGCGTCTCTCACATCGCCCCACGTATCGAACAGTTTGTCTTCGCTTCTTCCGGCAGCCAGACTTCAGGTGCTCTCCTCATGGGAGTGGACCCTGCATTGGAAAACAGCATCACCTCCCTGGCATCAAAAGTGGCGCAGGGAACTTACCTGCAGCAGGATGACAAGGGGATCATGATCGGTGCCGGCCTGGCAAAAAAATTACGGTTAGGCATCGGCGATACGATCGTTGTTATCAGCCAGGGCTACCAGGGTGCCGCGGCCAATGCCTTGTTTCGCATTAAGGCCATTCTCCAAATGGGCTCCCCCGATCTCGACAAACTCGTGCTTTATACCTCCCTGCCTGCCATGTCTGACCTGCTCAGCCTCAACGGGCAACTGACTGCCTGGGCCATCATGATACCCGGGCAGGATGATCTGGAACCGGTAAAAAAGAAAGTGGCTGCCCTGCTGGACACTACCAGTTTTGAGGTGCTCGACTGGAAAGAAATGATCCCTGAACTGGACCAGATGATTGAGGCTGACAGCAGTGGCCATAAGATCACCCTGATGATCCTGTACCTCGTAACCAGCTTCGGCATCTTTAGTACCATATTAATGATGCTGGCGGAAAGAAGACATGAATTTGGTATCCTGCTGGCTATTGGCACGAAACGCAGGCAATTGGCTTTTATGATCTTCCTCGAAACACTTTTTATCAGCATGATCGGCGTAATAACAGGTACCCTGGCCAGCTTTCCGGTTATTTACTATTATGCAAAACATCCCTACCAGTTAAAAGGGGAACTGAAGGAGGTCTATGAAAGCTATGGATTTGAAGCCATTATTCCCGCCTCAACAGAACTATCCGTGTTTTTGTCGCAGGCCCGCATCGTATTTATTATTACCCTGGTGATATCGCTGTACCCGGTGTTTAAAATATTCCGGTTGAAATTAATGAACGCAATCCGAAGCTGATGGCACTGATTGTATCTATAGCATGGAGAAATATCTGGAGGAACCCGGCAAGGAGCCTCGTCATCATCGGGTCAGTCCTGACCGGACTCTGGGCAGGTACCTTTATCACCGCCTTTTTTATGGGAATGACCCGCGAACAAATACATACCAGTGTCCGGGAACAACTTTCACATATCCAGGTCCATCACCCGCAGTTTCGCGAACTCGATGAAAGCACCGCCACCATTCCCGGCGCAATAGCGCTTAAAGAACAGGCAGATGATAACCCGGAAATTACGGCAACAAGTATGCGCATACTGCTTACCGCTATGGCCAGTTCCCCTTTTGCCACCGCGGGAGTAATGGCAACGGGAATAGATCCGGCGGAAGAAGACCGGCTGACGGAATTAACCAAGCGTATTACTGATGGCTCTTACTTCAATGACAGCTTGCCAGGACAAGCTATCCTGGGAGAAAAACTGGCAAGGAAATTACAAATAGGGGTTAACCAAAAACTGGTACTCACATTCCAGGGCAGCGATGGAGAACTCACTGCCGGCGCATTCCGGGTAACAGGCATTTTCCATGCTGCTAATACTACCCTGGAAGAAAATTACCTCTACGTGAAAAGAAATGAACTGGACGCCCTTGCCGGAATGCAGGGACAGGTACACCAGCTGGCCATTCGCCTGAAAGACGATGCCCGCCTCGAGAATACAGCTTCCTGGATCCGTTCCCTCTCTCCTTCCATGAAAGTGGAAACCTGGAAACAATTATCGCCCGAACTCAGGATGATGATCGACTCTTTTGATCAATACATGCTCATCATTTTCACCATCATCCTGCTGGCCCTGGTCTTCGGAATTATTAACACGATGGTGATGGCTACCCTGGAACGGTACCGCGAACTAGGTGTCCTGATGGCCATCGGGCTGAATAAGAAAAAACTGTTTTCTATGATCGTACTGGAAACCTTGCTGATGACGGTGATAGGCTGCCTGATCGGGCTCCCCCTTGCCTGGCTCACCATCCGGATCACCGGAACAGAAGGTATCAACCTCTCCAGGTTCTCCGAAGGCCTGGCCATGTACGGTTACGGCAATATCGTTTACCCACAACTGGAGACGTATTATTACTGGCAAGTGGCGGCAATGGCAACTGCCGCCACCCTGCTGGCCTCCATTTACCCGGCTTATAAAGCCATCCAACTGAAACCGGCTGCGGCCATCCGAAAAATCTGAAGCCATGCAAACAGTCATAGATGCACATAATGTCAGTAAACAATACGACCAGGGACCCCTGCCGGTACTGGCTGTTAAGAATGTTCACCTGCACATAGAAAAGGGTGAATTCGTGGCACTGGTAGGTCCCTCCGGATCCGGTAAAACAACCCTGCTCAATATGATTGGCGGACTGGATGAACCCAGCTCCGGAAAAGTGATCATCAACGGCCAGGATATTACCGCGTTAACAGAGAACCAGCTCATAGATTTCAGGCTGAAAAATATTGGTTTCGTTTTCCAGTCCTTTAACCTCATACCCGTACTCACAGCAAAGGAAAATATAGAATTTATCATGCTCCTGCAGAAAACGGATAGGAACATACGAAATGCCCGCGTAATGAAACTTCTGAATGAAGTCGGCTTGAAAGATAAGGCTTCCTCCAGGCCGGGTGAACTTTCAGGAGGCCAACAGCAACGGGTAGCCGTAGCCAGGGCCCTCGCCTCCAGGCCTCAATTTGTGCTGGCCGATGAACCTACTGCCAACCTGGATTCCGCTGCTGCGGCCAACCTGCTCGATATCATGGAGAAACTGAATATAGAAGAAGGAATCACTTTTATTTTCTCCACCCACGACACACGGGTAATACAACGTGCCAGGAGGGTCATAACACTGGTCGACGGAGCGATCGTTTCCGACACCAACCAAACTCCGCTTACGCATGCACTGTAAATGGATCATAGGAATAGTTGCACTTGTTTCATTGCGGTCCGCTGCCCAGGAACCCGACTCTTCTAAATTCAAATGGCTCCTCTCCGGCTATATCAAAAACATGCCCTCCGTCCGGCTTACCAGGGGAACAGATCGTACTGGTTTCCTGAACCTACTCCACAACAGGTTGAATGTTAAACTGGAAATGCCTGCTGACCTTAGTGTTAATGCCGGCATTCGTAACCGCTTATTCATGGGAAACCAGGTTGCTGCCATTCCGGATTTTGCGGGTATACTGAACCGTGATAACGGACTGCTCGACTTATCCTTTGTTTCCCGAAATTCCAGCCGTACGGTCTGGAATACCTCCATTGACAGGCTGCACCTCAACTGGAGCAAAAAAAAATGGGATATTACCATGGGGCGTCAGCGAATCAACTGGGGTATGCACAATGTCTTCAACCCAAACGATATCTTTAATACATTTAATTTCCTGGACTTCGACTACGAAGAAAGACCCGGCACAGACGCTATCCGTATACAATTTCATCCGGCAGCAATGAAAACACTGGAACTGGCCTGGAAAACCGGAAAACAGGGCCGTGACCAGGTAGGCGCTCTCCTGTTTAAATTCAATACACAAGGGTACGATTGGCAGATACTGTCGGGCAGAACAGATGATGATTGGGTGATGGGAGCCGGGTGGGCGGGTAATATCGGGGAACTGGGGTTCAAAGGTGAACTGAGCTATTTCCACCCCCGCCATCATTTTTTTGACACAATAGGAACCATCAGTTTATCTGCTGGTTGGGATGCAACCTGTGAAAAAGGTTGGTACCTCGGCATCTCCTATCTCCTGAACAGTTCGGGACATAATCAACTGCCGTTGGAAGGCGCAGGTTGGACCTGGAACCCAACCGCGAAAGAATTGTTGCCGTTCAGGCATACGGCATATATTGCTGCAGCAAAGACACTGAATCCCATTTTCAACATCAACCTGGGATTACTCTACGCACCCGGCGGTAGTAATTACCTGATCCTGCTGCCCGGCGCTCAATACTGGCTGGCCGATGACTGGGAACTTTCTTTTTTCAGCCAGCATTTTATGACAACACGGTACTCCCTTGATCATATTTTTTATACCAGGGTACGGTGGAGTTTCTGACCTATTTATTCCGAAATTTACCCCTGATTTAAAACAACGCTTATGGAGAATACAACCCTAGGAATTGGTACACGCCTGCAACATACCCAATATGGACCCGGGGTGATCGTGGGCATCCGCTATGCCACCTACCTGATTTCGTTTATTCATCATGGTATTAAAGAAATAGAAAAGACTGACTCCCACCTCGAAGAGATCATCCCCGAGCAGGTTACCGAAGAAATTGAAACCCACTCGGAAGTGGAACGCTCGCTCCTGAAAATCCTTCGACTGTGGGGTGGCCTTAACGAAGTGGTACCCCTGGGTGACCGGTGGAAAGGAGGTACCCTGGTGCTGCAACCCGGCGACAACAGCCTTAAGCCAAAAGAATTACCCATCGATGTGTTCTTCCATAAAATAGTAATGCTGCGCGATCGCCTTCGCGTAATGGAACAACAGATCAACGCACATAAAGTGCTTACGGATGAGGAAAAAGTGAACCTCCAACAATACATTACACGCATCTATGGATCGCTGACCACCTTCAATGTCCTGTTCAGAAACAAGGAACAATGGTTCGTGGGCGATAAAAGCACGGATTAGACCACAGCCGGCCTGGATGGCAGGTAAATTATTGCCTTATGCTTTTTTGGCGGGACAGGTATTCATACCCACCAGGGTGTACAAGGGGCAGAAACCTACCAGGCTGGTAAGTACAAATACGGCTCCCAGCACCACCAGCACAATACCCAGGGTTCCTGTTACTGTACCCGAAAAATACAGATAAGCAAATACCCCAGCCAGTACCAGCCGGATGATACGGTCCACATTACCCATGTTCTTTTTCATATCGTTGATTTTTGATAGTAGCAGTGAATTTAATAGATAATTCATTCAATTTTCCTGATCCTGGTCAGTTAGTACCCGTACTCTTGACCCGAATGAATTAAATTGATGAAGAATCAACTTTATGCGTCTAACCTTCCTGTTCTTCACCACCTTGATGGCCCTGGTAACCATGCAGGGCGCATTCGCCCAGAAAAATCTGCACGAAAAAAGCATAGTGGTGGATACCCACAATGATGTCCTTTCCTCTGCCACACTGAAGGGACTCAATATTGAGGACGATCTTTCCGGAAAGACCCACAGCGACCTGGACAGGTTCCGCAGGGGAGGTATTGACATTCAGATCTTTTCTATTTTCTGTAATGAAACCTATGGTAAAGGCAGTGCCTTTAATATGGCACTCCGGGAGATCGATTCGCTGGATGCCATCGTGGGCCGTAACCCGCACCGCATGATGCTGGTTAATAACAGCAGTGATCTGCGTGCTGCTGTAGCTGCCCGGAAACTGGGCGCTATGAAAGGCGTGGAAGGCGGCCACATGATCGAAGACAATATGGATTACCTCGATAGCCTCTTCCAACGCGGTGCCCGCTACCTCACCCTTACCTGGAACAACAGCACCTCCTGGGCAAGCTCTGCCTGGGATGAATCCAATATGGATGCCGGTAAACCAGTACCCATTAAACAAAAAGGACTTAACGATTTCGGTCGCCAGATCGTGCGGCGCATGAATGCACTGGGCATGCTGGTAGACCTGAGCCATGTTGGACTTAAAACCTTTTACGATGCGCTGGAAACCACTTCAAAACCCGTCATTGTATCTCACAGTTGCGTACATGCGCTGTGCCCCGTTCCCCGCAACCTGACCGACGACCAGATCAAAGCCATTGGTAAAAACGGCGGGGTCATCCACCTTAATTTTTACAGCGGGTTCCTGGACAGTAATTATAACCGCAAAAAAGAAGCCTTTCATTTGAGACACCAGGCCCAGCGCGATTCGCTGGCTGCCCTCAACCTGGCCTCCTACGAAGTTGATGAAACACTCAGCCGCATGTTCCCGGCAGAAGCGGAAGAACTGCGGCCCTCTATGAATATCCTGCTCGATCACCTCGACCATATCGTGAAACTGGTCGGGGTAGACCATGTAGGGCTTGGCTCTGATTTTGATGGCATTGATTCTGCTCCCCAGGATCTTGACGGCGTGGAAGACATGCCCCTGGTAACCTCCGCCCTACTCCTCCGGGGGTACTCGCGTAAGGATATCCGCAAGATCCTTGGTGGAAATTTTATCAGGCTGTTTAAAAAATCAGGACCACCATCATGAAAATAATATGGACTTACCTGAAACCCTACCAATGGTGGGTATTCCTGGCATTACTGCTGGCCGCCATTGCTCAGGTTTTATCTCTTTACGATCCGGTGATTTTCGGAAAGGTAATCGATAATTACGCTCTAAACCCTTCCGGAATGCCGGAAGACCAAAGACTCCGCGGCGTTTCAGGACTGCTGGCCCTGGCCATCGCCGTAGCATTGCTGGCCCGGGTGGCTTCCACTTTTAAAGATTATGTGGTCAGACTCGTGGTCCAGAAATTCGGTATGCAGATTTTTAACGATGGACTGAGGCAAACACTGCGATTACCCTACCAGGGCTTTGAAGACCAGAGCAGCGGTGAAACCCTTTCCAAATTGCAAAAGGTCCGGAATGATACGGAACGCTTCATTAACTCATTTATCAATATTCTCTTTTCGTCCTTTGTGGGGATCGCCTTCCTCATTTGGTACGCCGTCACCAAACACTGGGCCCTGATCCCGGTATTCCTTATCGGGGTGGTATTGCTGGGTGGACTAACCAGTCTGCTCAGCCGAAAAATAAAGACCATCCAGCGTGCCGTGGTCAAACAGACCAACCTCATGAGCGGCAGTATCACGGAATCCTTAAGAAATATTGAACTGGTGAAATCACTCGGGCTCACCTATTCCGAGATCCGCCGGCTGCGTGGAAAAACACAACGCATCTTTGAGCTGGAGATGGAAAAGACAAAAAAGGTCCGCACCCTTTCCTTTCTGCA
Organism: uncultured Flavihumibacter sp.; assembly: GCA_965649495.1. Taxonomy (GTDB): domain Bacteria; phylum Bacteroidota; class Bacteroidia; order Chitinophagales; family Chitinophagaceae; genus Flavihumibacter. The sequence goes on from CBFGLD010000009.1 coordinate 37,859, forward strand.
GGGCACCACCCTCAACCTGCTCAAACAATCCATACTCTTTATCCTGCTATGGCTGATCTTCCGCAAGGTTTTGACCACCGGCGAACTGATTTCCATGGAGATCATCTCAACCGGCATCATAGGTCCCCTTCAAGAGCTGGGCAAGATCATCCTGCAA
>CBFGLD010000010.1:0-37870 GCA_965649495.1 uncultured Flavihumibacter sp.
CCTATTTTTATACAGATGGTTTTATAGAATCACTGCGACTTCAATTTTTAACCAAAACACACAAAACTCATGAGAAGAAAAATCTTCCTGACGGGCATTTTGCTGCTTTGTATAAAGCTGCTGATGGCCCAGACAGTGGAAGTCTCCGGCAGGGTGGCAGATGCCAATGGCAATCCCATTCCGGGGGTTTCAGTAACTGAGCGGGGTTCCAGGAAAGGAACCTCCACCGACCAGAACGGAAATTTCAAGCTCTCGGTTAAATCCGGCGCCGTTCTGAACTTTTCCAGCGTTGGATTCGACCGGCAATCGGTTACCGTATCCGGAACATCAATGAATGTTACCATGGTAGCCGGGAATGATGCCCTCAGCGAGGTGGTCGTAACCGCCCTGGGTATCAAAAAGGAAAAAAAGGCTCTTGGTTACGCCGTAGCTACCGTTGACGACAAGGCGCTGGAACTGCGTCCGGAAGGTGATGTGGGTCGCCTCCTCGCCGGAAAAGCTCCGGGGGTCAATATCCTGGCTTCCAGCGGACTGTCCGGTTCCGGTACCAGCATCAACATCCGGGGGATCAGCTCGCTGACAGGTGGCAACCAGCCCCTTTTTGTAGTGGACGGGGTGCCCTTTGACGCTTCTACCAACTCCCAGTACGGATTCACCCAAAACAGTTCCACTTCCAGCCGTTTCCTCGACCTGGATCCTAATAACATCGAGAACATCAGTGTACTGAAAGGCCTGAGTGCCTCGGTGCTGTATGGTGAACTCGGTCGGAACGGGGTGATCCTGGTGACCACCAAGAACGGTTCGGGCCGTAAACCTAAAAAGGGCCTGGAGATCACTGCCTCCCAGTCGCTTTTCGTCAACAAAGTGGCTAACCTGCCGGACTATACCGATAACTGGGGTGCCGGTTTCGAAAACTCTGTCGGTGCCGCATTTTACAGTAACTGGGGTGGCCGCCTGGAAGGCCAGGAGTATCCACACCCGTATTCCAGGGCTGCACTCAACGCCGCCTTCCCCGAATACGTTGGAGCAACCGCAAAATATGTGGCATTCAACAGCGTGGAGAATTTCTTCCGCCAGGGACTGGTTAATACTACCGCCATCAATGTAAGCGGTTCCGGTAATAACACCACCTTCAATGCTAACTACGGATACCTCGATGACCTGGGCTTCACGCCAGGAAACCGGCTGATCCGGAATACCCTGGGTATGGGTGGTACTGCCAAGCTCAACAATAAATTCACCCTCAGCGGCACTATCAACTTTGTAAAGTCTGACATGAAGACTCCCCCGAACGGAACCTCCTTCGGTAGCGGCTCCGACAATGGATCTGTATTTGGAGATATCATTTACACCCCCCGGAACATTGACCTCATGGGCTGGCCTTACCAGAATCCTATCGACGGCTCCTCTGTCTACTACCGCGGTGGTAACGATATCCAAAACCCAAGGTGGACCGTCAACAACGCTTTCGTAGGTAATAAGGTGCAGCGTACTTATGGTAACCTGATGCTGAAATACGACATCATGAAAGGACTGAACCTTTCTTATCGTTTTGGTTACGACAATTACAGCGAAAACCAGTTCTACTCGGTAAACAAAGGTGCGGTGGATGGTTTCCCGCTGGGTATCCACCAAACAACCGATGCAGTCAACCAGATCCTGAACCACGATGTGATCGCGAACTTTGTTCAGGACATCACCGATGATATTGATCTGAACCTGGATGCGGGTATCAACTCCGTAGAGCGCAGCTATTCCCAGAATGGCCTTCGTTCCACCAACCAGCTGGTATTCGGTTTGTTCGACCACGACAACTTCGTGAACTATACCCCGGGTGGACTGGATTACAAAGTCAAGAGCCAGTCGATCGGTGTATTTGCCAACGCTACCTTCGGTTACCGCCAATACCTCTACCTGAACCTGGGGGGCCGTAACAGCTGGAGCTCTACGCTGGAAAAAGACAACCGCTCTCTTTTCTACCCCAGTGTCAGCCTTTCTTTCATCCCCACTTCGGCTTTTGCCGGTTTGCAGAACAGCAACACGGTCAATTACCTGAAGTTCCGGGTGGGACTGGCAACATCTGCCCGTTTCCCTTCTCCGTACAATACCAGGCCTTCGCTGGTGATCGGTTCACAGGCCTTTGTTGACCGGGCAGGAAATGTGGTGAACACCAACCAGTTCAGCACCAGGCTTCCGAACGAAAACCTGAAGCCGGAACTGCTGAAAGAATACGAAGCCGGTGTGGAAGCCCGCTTCTTTGACAGCCGGGTGAATGTTGACCTGACCCTCTACAAGCGGATCACAGACGACCAGATCCTGGACCGTGACCTGGATCCCGCCACCGGATTCACCGTTACCAGCATCAATGCCGGTTCTTCCGAGAACAAGGGCATTGAACTGGGATTGGGATACAACGTGATCAGGACCCGCGACTGGAACCTCCAGCTCGACGGAGTGTTCACCCTCAACCGCGGCAAGGTGACCAAACTGCCCGAAGGGGTGGAGCGCCTGGTACTTACCGGCTTTACCAACCTCGGCAACTTTGCAGTAGTAGGAGAGCCCATCAATGTGATCATGGGCAGCTCTGTTGTACGGGAACCTAAGACCGGCGAACGCCTGGTGGATCCCAGCGGCGATTATGCTATCAATAATGAACTTACCATCATTGGTGATCCGAACCCCGATTACAAACTATCCGGTATCGGTACCCTAAGCTGGAAGAGCCTCTCTTTCCGCATGCAGTGGGACTTTACCAAGGGTGGTGATATCTATAGCCGTACAGCAGCAACCCTGCTGGCGCGTGGTGTGACCAAGGATACCGATTTCGATCGTTACCAGACATTGATCCTGGCAGGCGTGGATGCTAACGGTAACCCTAACACGGTGCAGTCAAGTGCATCCGGGGTGTTCTTTAACAACTACCTGGGAGCAGATGAGACCAACATCTTTGATGCAACGCTTATACGTCTCCGTGAGGCCTCCCTTTCTTACAACCTGGATGAAAAGATCCTCAAGAAAACTCCTTTCGGAGCGATCTCCTTCACCCTGTCTGGCCAAAACCTGTGGTATGACGCACCCAACCTTCCCAAGTATACTAACGTAGACCCTGAAACGAACAGCCTGGGTGTTAGTAACGGTGCCGGCTTCGAACTGCTGACCGGACCAACTTCCAGGAGGTATGGTGCAAGTATCCGCGTATCCTTTTAATTAACACAAACTGAATCAAGATGAATTTTAAAAAGATAATCATACCGATCGCACTGCTGGCCACACTTGGAGGGGGGTGCAGCAAGGTCGGTGATAAATTCGACGGGTTACTGGATAACCCCAACAATCCGCTTCCCGATGCGGCCAACGTTGACCTTTTCCTGAACCGGGTGGAGCTGGGCGTACAGTCCGTTTTCAATACAGCAGCTACCACCGGAGGTAAGCTCACCCGCCACGAGATCTTTTACGGACCTATTTACCAGAACGGTTATAGTCCCGAAGATTTCAACGGAATCTGGAGTACTGCCTATACCAGTGTTTTACAAAACGTGAATAATATGATCCCCCTGGCAGAAAGCCAGAACCGTTTTGTGCACGTAGGTATTGGTAAGATCCTGAAGGCCTACACCATCTCTATGTTGGTGGATGTGTTCGGTGATATTCCCTACTCCGAGGCTAACCTGGGAATCGATAATACCAATCCTGCCCTTGACGGAGGTGCAGCAGTATATGCCGCAGCCCTGGACTTACTGGACGAAGCCGTTGCCGACCTTACCGAAAGGGCAGTACCGGCCACGCCGAATCCATCCAATGACCTCTTTTATGGGGGGAACCGCGCCCGTTGGGTCACCGCTGCCAAAACGCTCAAGCTCAGGCTGCTCCTCACGTCAAGACTGGTGAACAGTGCCGAGGCCAAAGCTGGTATCAACGCGCTGATCGCAGAAGGCAACCTGATCGATGCAGCTACTGAAGACTTCTCATTCAAGTATGGCACCAAGCAGGACGCTCCCAACAGTCGCCATCCCAAGTATAATACCTATTATACCGCAACTGGCGCCGGTGATTACATCGGTACCTACTTCATGTGGGCTATGACGCAGGAAAAAGGCCTGGGTACTTTCAGTGACCCGCGCACGCGTTATTATTTCTATCGCCAGAAAGTGAACCTGGGCGGCATCAACGAAGACAACCTGCCCTGCGCAGGCATTAACCCGCCGGCGCACTATGTGGCTACCGACCAGCCGTATTGCTGGCTCTCCGCAGGTTTCTGGGGAAGGGACCATGGCGACAACAGCGGTATTCCACCGGATGGCACTTTCCGTACTGCATGGGGTATCTATCCCGCCGGCGGACAGTTTGATGCCAACCAGAATGCCCGGGTAGTCATTACCATGGGAGCCCAGGGAGCCGGAATCGCACCGTTGTGGATGTCCTCCTTCACGGATTTTGCCCTGGCCGAAGCCGCCCTCACGCTCGAAACCAACGGAGACCCCAAGGCGTTGCTGGAATCAGGAGTGCGTAAATCCATTGCTACCGTGATTGCCTATCCTGCCAGCGTGGGATATTCTGTTCCCGCCGATTTTGTTCCTACCACCGATGCCATCAATGCTTATGTGGCAGCAGTACTGGAAAGGTATGATGATGCAGCCACCACCAATGAAAAACTGGAAGTGGTCATGAAGGAATATTACCTGGCAGCCTGGGGTAACGGACTGGAAGTGTATAATTCTTATCGCCGCACCGGCATGCCTTCCAATATCCAGCCTACCCTGCAGCCAACACCCGGTAAATTCATGAGCTCATTCTGGTACCCGGCAGATTTTGTGAACCTGAACCAGAACGCTGACCAGAAATCCGGACTGGATGTAAAAGTATTCTGGGATACGTTCTCCGGTGAACTTAAATAAGCACTTAAAAGAAACAGTATGAAACTATTACAATCAACCATACTTTTTATGCTCCTGGGGATGGTGGTAGCCCTAAGCTCCTGCGAAAAAGTGGATGCTAACGGACCACTTATCACCAACCTGGGACAGGGTTCTTACGTGACCCTGGAAGAAACGATCAACACCTACCTCAATTACAGTGATCTTGCTAACACAACCGTAAGCATCAAGGTCAGGGAATATGGAACCGCCGGGGTAGAGAAGGTTATCGTGTATGTCAGTACCAATAATTCCATTGACAAATCCACCTGGAAACCCGTGGCTGAATTCCCCCTGGAAAGCGATGGCACGGTTACCCTGGTAGTGTCTGCCCAACAGATCGCTCAGGCCCTGGGCGTTCCGGCATCCTCCCTGGCACCCGGCAACTCCTATCCGCTCTTCAATGAGGTGATCAGCAAGGATGGACGCGCTTTTGGCATGTACAATGTTAATGGGGATATGGAAGGTAGCCCCAACTACAACATGGCCCTCCGGTGGAGCGCTAATGTTATCTGTCCCTTCGTGGCTGCAGACGCAGAAGGTACCTACAAAGTGACCCGCGATGACTGGGATGGGGCTGTTGGCGCTACCGTTACCGCCACCGCTACCGATAATACCCTGACCATCACTTACCTCTTCCCGGCCGCAGCCAACCCGGGCAAGAACCCGGTTACCATTAAGGTGGACCCTGCCACCGGTGCCGCAACTGTTGACAAGCAGGTTTACGGCAGTTATGGCAGTGGATTTGAAAACTTTACGGCAGAAGGTACCGGCCTGGTCTTTTCCTGTGCCGGTAAGATCACCCTTCGCCTGAAACATTTACTGGGAGCATCCGACTATGGAACCTATCCTTTAGAGTTCCAGAAGCAATAAATCTCTCTTTTCTCATGTACATCTAAAACCCCGGTAGTATTGCCGGGGTTTCTTTTTTTCAATACAGCATTCTTATTACTACTGTTGTCTTTTTCTTCATATGGGCAATTTTTAACTAATACTGCGTTGATTTTAACATCTTTAATTTGAAATCAACCATAAATAATTAAAAATATACCCATTGTTGATTATTCTTCATCGTTTAACCGCCAATAACTTTGGCATAAATTAACTGATGTATATGAGTGCACTCAAAAAGCTAACTGGCTTCCTGTGGAGCTTACTGCTCCTCTCTGCCCTTACGGTGCAGGCCCAGACCCGTCAGGTCACTGGAAAAATCACGGATCAGAAGTCCGGGATGCCGGTACCCAGCGCTACGGTTACCGTAAAAGGTACCAATACTTCCACCGCCACCGATGCGGATGGGGCTTTCTCGATCCAGGTTCCTTCGGGTTCCACCACTTTTGTGATCACTTCTGTAGGGTACAAATCCCAGGAAGTGGCTATCTCCGACAATGTTTCCGTGGGATTGGAACAGGCGGAAGGCGATCTCTCCGAAGTGGTGGTAGTGGGTTATGGTACCAAGATCAAGCGTGACCTCACCGGCGTAATCGCCCGGGTTAAAGGGGACGAAGTAAAGAACACCCCTGTGGCCAACTTCAACCAGGCCCTGCAGGGCCGCGCCTCCGGCGTTTTCGTGGAATCGCAGAGCGGTAAAGTAGGCGAAGGCATCAAGGTGAGAATCCGCGGTGCGGGCTCTATCAGTGCTTCCAACGAACCGCTGTATGTGGTGGATGGGGTACCCATCAACTCCACGGCACAGGCAGGTAACGCCCTGGCAGACATTAACTTCAACGATATTGAATCTTTCGAGATCCTGAAAGACGCTTCTGCCGCAGCCATCTATGGTTCCCGCGCCGCCAACGGGGTGGTGCTGATCACTACCAAGCGGGGCAAGTCCGGCAAAACCAGTGTTACCGCTAATTTTCAGTACGGTACCAATAAGCCCACCAACTACCGGGGCTTCCTGAATGCCGCCCAGTATGTGGAGTTGCTGCGCGAAGCTGCCATCAACAGTGATAATATCGAAGGCGTGGATCCCCTGGATCCGGACCAATACGAAAACTCCTGGCTCGAGTTTGCCGAAGGACGCCTCACCCGCTACTCCGGCTGGAGCGACTGGAGGACCCTGGAAACCAATACCAACTGGGAAAAAGAAGCTTTCAACGAAGATGCTAAAACCAGGCTGGTGGATGTGAACATTTCCGGCGGATCGGATAAAACCAAATTTTTTGTCAGCGGTGGACTGAGTGACCAGGACGGTATCCTGGTGGGTAATAACTTCCAGCGCCTCTCCAGCCGCCTGAACCTGGAACACGATGCCAGCGACCGCCTCAAGGTCGGCATCAATATGGGTATCTCCCGCACCATCGCCAAGCGGGTGGCCGACGACAACGAATTCTACACACCTATGCAGATCGTTGCCTTGTCGCCTGTTACCCCCATGCGCGACCTGGACGGAGTAACCTACGATCGCCCTGTTACTACGTATTACAACCCCCTCATCGAATTGGAAAACTCCCGCAGGGTGGCTACCACCTACCGCAACCTGGGAAGCGCCTTCCTCGGTTATAAGATCATCAGCGGACTGACTTTCCGCTCTGAATTCGGCGTGGATATCCAGACCCAGAACGAAGACAGGTTCCATGGTAACCGCACCATCATTGGTGAAGGTACCAATGGCTACGGGCAGAGCGACTGGTTCCGGGTGTTGAACTATAATACCAACAACTATTTCAACTACTCCAAACTGTTTGCCGATAAACACGATGTGGACGCCACAGTGGGTATGTCGTACCAGAAATACAAGGCCGACTTCACCAACGTTTTCGGTGAAGACTTCCCTTCTAACCAGTTGTCAAGGCTGGCAAGCGCCGGCCGTATCACCGGTGGTACTACTACGGTGAACGAATCCTCCATCCTCTCTTATTTCGGAAGGGTGAACTATAAACTGAATGATAAGTACCTGCTTTCTTTGAGCGGACGTATAGACGGTTCCTCCCGCTTCGGAAGGAATAACCGTTATGGTTTCTTCCCCGCAGTGTCTGCCGGATGGGTGCTGAGTGAAGAAAGCTTCCTGGCAGATTCCGACGTTCTCAGCTTCCTGAAGCTCCGCGCTTCCTGGGGACTTACCGGTAACGCCGACGGATTCGGAAACTTCAGTCACCTCAGCCTTTATGGCGGTGCCAAGTACAATAATTCCTCCGCCCTCGTTTCCGAGCAGCTGGCCAACGATGACCTGAAGTGGGAAAAATCCGAGCAGACCGATATCGGCCTGGACTTCGGATTCCTGAACAACAGGATCTCCGGTGAGATCGATTATTATGTGCGGAATACCCGTGACCTGATCTATTTCGTTCCGGTACAGGGAACCTCCGGTTTCGTTACCCAGACCGTGAACATCGGCTCTATGCAGAACAAGGGAGTTGAATTCGTGCTGAACTCCAGCAATATCTCGGGAAGAGCATTTAGCTGGAACACCAGCTTCAACATTGCGTTCAACAAGAACAAGGTGACCAAGCTTGACGGCGACCAGGATATTATTCCGGGTAATGATGGCCGTTACCTGAACTCGCTCATTGTGGGTGAACCGATCGGTGTTTTCTATGGTCCGAAATATGCAGGCGTGGATACAGAAAATGGGGATGCCCTTTATTACCTGGAAGATGGTAAGACCACCACAAATGACATCAATGAAGCGGGCAGTTTCGTGGTGGGTAACCCCAACCCCGATATCATAGCAGGATTGAACAATACCTTCTCCTATAAAGGATTTGAACTGGGTGTTTTGTTCCAGGGAGTATTCGGAAACCAGGTGCAGAATGGTGCAGGTGGATTTATGTCTGCCAGCTTCGACTGGTTTGACAACCAGACTTCCGATCAGCTGCGCCGCTGGAAACAGCCGGGTGATGTAACCGATGTTCCCCAGCTTCGCCTGGGATATGGTAACGGTATCGGTGCCTCCAGCCGCTACGTGGAAGATGCTTCCTACGTTCGTTTGAAAAACCTGACAGTTGCCTATAATATCCCGGCAACAGTGCTCAGCAAACTCAAACTGAATTCGGCCAGGTTTTATATCACCGGTGTTAACCTCTGGACCATTACCGATTATACCGGATGGGATCCTGAAGTAAACACAGACTACCGCGCAGGAAACAGGAACCAGGGTTCGGATTTCTATGCCGCCCCCCAGATCAAATCCCTGACTCTTGGTATCAATCTTGGCTTTTAATTGAAAAAAAACATTTATGAAAAAATACCTCATCATATTCAGTGCGGCAGCCATAACAGCAGCTTCCTGTAACAAGAAGCTAGATATCCTGCCGTTACAAAGTGTAGAAGAAGAAGTTGTATTAAGTACCGATGCCGGTGTGAAGAACCTCCTGAACGGGGCTTATGATATGGTTAGTTCCAGCGCGGTGTACGGAGGGGATCTCTTCCTGTATTCCGAATTGCTGGCAGCCGATGGCGAGCTTCGCTGGGAAGGAACATTCAACCAGCCCAGGGAGATCTGGCGTAAGGACATGCTCACCACCAATTCGTATGTTCGTGACAGTTGGTTAGATGCTTACCAGGCGGTGAATGCTGCCAATAATATCCTGAGCGCCCTGGAAGTGGTGAACGACGACGACAGGGACCGTGTAAGGGGAGAAGCGCTTTTCCTGCGGGGATCCATGTTCTTTGAGCTGGTTAAATTGTATGCCCAGCCCTATTCTGCGGGTAATACCGGTGGTCCCGGCATCCCGCTGGTGCTGGAAGCAACCCGCACCGCTAACGTGAATACGGCAAGGCCCCGCAATACCATTGCGGAAACCTATGACCAGATCATCAGCGACCTTACTGAGAGCCAAAGCCTGCTGGAAGGCGTGGGTTACAACAATGAATATGCGAACGCCGCCGCTGCCGCCGCACAACTGGCGAGGGTCTACCTCCAGATGGAAGACTATCCCGCTGCACGGGATGCCGCCAACGCAGCCATAACACTGGCAGAAGACATGGGCTACAGCCTGGAAGAAAATTCCTATGCCGCCCTCTTCAACAATTCGGCTCCTTCTTCGGAAGATATCTTCACCATCGTGGTGAGTCCAAACGATGGCGCCAATGACATGCACCTGTTCTGGTCCATCCCCGAATTCGGGGGCAGAGATGGTGATGTGGCCATCCTGGACAAACACCTCAACCTGTATAATCCGCTGGACAACCGACTGGATCTTTTCTACCTGGATGATGCCGATACTTATCGCAGTGGCAAGTGGAAATTCCAGTACCGGAACCTTCCTGTTATCCGCTTAACGGAGATGTACCTGACCCGTGCCGAAGCGAATTTCCGTGCCGGTACCACTGTGGGCAATACCCCCGCCGCTGACCTGGAAGTGATCCGCGAGCGTGCAGGCCTCCCGGCGCTGGCGGTAGTTACCCTGGCGGATATCCTGAAAGAGCGCAAGCTGGAACTGGCCCATGAAGGCCAGGCCATTCATGATGTAAGGCGCCTGAAGCTGACCGTGGATGGATTTGCTTACAACGCCCCGGAACTGGTACTTCCCATCCCCCAGCGGGAAGTGGATGCCGCTAAAGGTGCGCTGGAGCAGAACACCGGTTACTAATGCCGTCACACCTGAACCGACACACATAAAAGATAAAGGCTGCCAACTGGCAGCCTTTCCTTTTGAAATCTTTCAAATCCTTATAGTTTGATCTCCTCTTCGTGGGCGTCAAAGAAATGGAATTCCGTGAGGTGGTAATTGGTGTTGGCCGTTAACCGGATATTCTGTTTGTAGTGGCGTTTCCACTTCCAGTGTTTACTGAAGATCCAACCCTTGGTCAGGTAGGCATGCATGATGGGGTGTACCGCGATCGTCAGGTTATTGTGCTTATGCGTGATCAGGTAATTCAGGTTCTTTTCGATCTCATCCTCCAGTACCAGCGAAGAAGAAATTTTACCCGTACCGTTACAGCTGGGGCACACTTCCTGGGTGTTGATGTTGAGCTCCGGTTTCATGCGCTGCCGCGTGATCTGCATCAGTCCAAACTTGGAGATGGGCAATACAGCATGTTTGGCACGGTCGGGCTTCATGAAGCCTTCCATGGCGTCCAGCAATTTTTTCTTGTTTTCCGGAAGCTTCATATCAATGAAGTCGGCCACGATGATGCCACCCAGGTCGCGCAGCCGGAGCTGGCGGGCGATCTCCTCCGCCGCTTCCAGGTTGGTCTCCAGGGCGTTCTGCTCCTGGTTATTGCTGACACTCTTATAACCGCTGTTCACATCTATGACATGCAGCGCTTCGGTATGCTCAATGATGAGGTAGGCCCCGCTGGGCAGGTTGACCGTTTTTCCAAAAGCGGCTTTCACCTGCTTGGTTACCCCATACTGATCAAAAATGGGGGATCCGTTGTGGTAAAACGAAACAATATCGGCCTTGTCCGGTGCAATGCGCTGGATATAACTCTTGGTATCGTTGTAGATATTGCGGTCGTTGACCACGATGCGGTTAAAATCTTCGCTGAGCAGGTCACGCAGCATGCTGGTGGTCTTGGTCTGCTCACTTAGTATCTTGGCCGGCGCTACCGATCCTTTCAGGTTCTGTTGGATGGCCTTCCAGGTTTCCACCAGGGCCGAAAGGTCTTCGTGCAGCTCTGCAGTATTCTTCCCTTCAGCAGCGGTCCGGACAATGACGCCAAAATTCTTGGGCTTGATGGCTTCGATGATCTTCTGGAGCCGCTTCCGCTCATCGGAAGAATGGATCTTGCGGCTGACCGCCACCACATCGTTGAAGGGGGTGATGACCACAAAGCGGCCGGGCAGCGATATCTCACAACTGAGTCGCGGGCCCTTGGCGGCAATCGGTTCCTTAAGGATCTGCACCAGGATATTGGGCTTGCCACCCAACACCTCGTTGATCTTACCGGTCTTGATAATCTCTGGTTCTACTTCGAATTTGCCGAAGTCAAAGCCTCCGGGAGTGCCGTCGTTGATAGACTGCTGCGTAAATTTCAGAAGCGACTTTGCATAGGGGCTCAGGTCGGTATAGTGCAGGAACGCATCCTTCTCAAATCCTACATCCACAAATGCAGCATTCAAGCCAGGTATGAGTTTTCTTACCTTACCTAAATAAAGATCCCCAACAGCAAAGCTTGCGTCTGCTTTTTCGTTGTGCAGTTCTACCAGCTTCTTGTCTTCCAGGAGAGCGATCTCAACACCCTGGGGCGCTGAGTTAATAATTAGTTCCTTGTTCAAGCGAGTATTCTTTTTACATCAGTCCAAACTCACCAAAAGGAAAACAGCTGAGCAGTTCTTTTGCTTTACCGGAATCTGGGTTTGCAATAATCTTTAGATAACCGGAAAATAAACGATTCAGCTAAAAGGAAATAAAGCCGGAATAAATTTAACATATTCCGGCTTAAAGAAGGTATGAAAAGAAAAGATAATTACTTCTTCTTCTTATGACGATTCTTCCTCAGTCTCTTTTTACGCTTGTGCGTCGCAATCTTATGACGCTTTCTTTTTTTACCACAAGGCATCTTTTCTAATTTATGTAGTTAACAATTCAATTTTTCAACTGGGTTATCCGCTTATTCAGTTCTTCTTTCAAGGCCGGATTGGCTATATGTTCCGCAGCATGTTCATACCAGCTGATGGCTTTGGGTTTGTTGCCCATTCGCTCATAACCTTCTGCCAGCATCAGCAATACTTCCAAATCGTGCGGCTCTTTCTGCGCCACTTTTTCCAGCCTTTCCACGGCCTTATCGTACTGACCCGAAAGTATCCCTCCGATACCCAGCATTTTCTCAGCGTAAGTGAAAGTGGAATCCCTTCGGTTCACTTCCAGGATCTGCTGGATGCCCTGCATCACTGCCTGTGGATTCTCGGCCGGAGCACCAAATATAAAAGTACTGCCAAGCCCCACCTTAAGGGAATCGCTGTCCGGATTCAGCACAATAGCCTTTTCAAACAACTCTTTCGATTCGCCGGCCAGCCAGGCTTTCAACTCAGGCTGCTCCACACCGCGGAGATTATCCAGCAATAATCGGGCTGCAAAGGTGAGACTTTTTTCAGAATTTTCCAACTTGGCTGCTTCTGCGGTATAATAGGCGAAAGGAATGAAGGCCCGGGCACTGTCGCTCCAGAAGGCTGCCAGCTGGCGGTAATTGCGGATCTGCTGCTCCTTGACATCCCCCCGCACCACGGCTTCCTGCAGCCCGTTGACATAGGCTTGCTGGCTGGCGGTTAGTTTGGCTATACTGCCTTTTAAAGCCGTCTGAATATCAAACTGTTGAGCCGCTGCTGAAGGGGCTGCGGCAACCGGCTTGGCGGTAGGGGTGGTGCGGCCAAAATAATAGATGGCCAGCAGGAGAAATAATCCCCCACTCAGGACAATGATCTGTTGTTTATTCACCTTAATCTGTTAAGGCTGCAAAATTACATTTCTTCGTCCGGGTTTGGTTGCCCTTCCTTGACTGTTTTAAGTTTTTTAACCTCCTGAACAAATTCTTTGGCAGGTTTGAAGGCAGGAATGAAATGTTCCGGGATCTCGACCGCAACATTTTTCTTGATGTTACGCCCGATCTTTGCGGCCCGTTTTTTGGTAATGAAACTACCAAAACCACGGATGTAGATGTTTTCGCCCTGCGATAAAGTGTCCTTTACCTCCTTGAACATTGCTTCGAGGGTTACCAGGACATCCACCTTGGGTATGCCCGTTTTGTCTGCAATCTGGTTGATGAGGTCGGCCTTTCTCATATTTCCCTTTTGGAATTTGTTTGTTAATATAAGCGAAACTTCCAAACCGTGCAACACTTATGCAATTTATTGATTTTGAATTAAATTGAATTATTTTTCCGTACTTAATTAATTATGGGGCAACCATTTACCGATAACCTGCTGCAATGGAACGCAACCATCAATAAAAGGTCCATGCCCTGGAAGGGAGAAAAAGACCCTTACCGGATCTGGCTGAGCGAGGTCATATTACAGCAAACCCGCGTGGAGCAAGGCCTCAGCTATTATCACCGCTTTATTGAAGCCTTCCCTGCCATCAGCCAGCTGGCCCTTGCTGCCGATGAAAAAGTCTTTAAACTCTGGGAGGGACTGGGGTATTACAGCAGGGCCCGCAACCTGCTGGCCACCGCCCGCTTCATTCATTTTGAACGCAACGGCATATTTCCCTCCACCTATGAAGAGATCCTGCGGCTCAAAGGGATCGGACCCTATACTGCCGCCGCCATCGCTTCTTTTGCTTTCAACCTGCCCTTTGCCGTGATCGATGGCAATGTGTACCGGGTTCTGTCCCGCTACTTCGGCATCAATACCCCGATCGATACCCCGGAGGGGAAAAAGCTTTATGCCCAACTGGCTAATTCCCTGCTCGATTTCAACGATCCCGGAACCTATAACCAGGCGATCATGGACTTTGGCGCTACGGTTTGCAAGCCGCTGCAACCGCTCTGCTCCGCTTGTCCTCAAAACCCCGACTGCCAGGCATTCCTGGGTGGCTTTGTGAAGGACCTCCCGGTGAAAGCCAAAACCCTGCAACGTAAGTCCCGCTATTTTCACTACTTCATCCTGCAGTGGAAGGACCAGTTTTATGTGCGGCAGCGCCTGTCTTCTGATATCTGGAAAAACCTGCACGAGTGGTTCCTGCTGGAAACCCCCGAAGCCCTGGACGGTGACGAGGAATTGCTGCAGTCGGAACTGGAAAAATCTGTGGGTACTATACAGGGTAAGATCACCCTGGTCTCGCCGCCTTCCCGCCAGCAGTTATCGCATCAAACCATCCACGGCCGGTTTATTCATGTATTACTGGACGCGCCCCTGCAACTCCCCAAAGATTACCGCCTGGTACACCGCAAAGCCCTGTCGGTCCTGGCATTCCCCAGGATCATCACCCGCTACCTGGAAACCGACCCCGGTGCCATGGGGGATGAGTAGCACGTAGTACCAGGATGGGAAAGTGTAGGAGCACCGGAAACAGCTGAAATGCCTTTGTGATGCCTTTGTAATGCCTTTGTAATGCCGGGATAACAAAGAGATAGTCTCTTAGTGATCAGGTGAAGTCAGGCAAAGTCACGGAAAGTCAGGCCGATGTCCCGCCAAGTCCGGAAAAGTCCGGATAAGTCCGGCGACAGTCCGGGAGAAGTCAGGAAAAAGCCCGACTGGGGTCTGGAAGTAGTCCGGCCACCTTCCCAATCATTCATCCCAAAAATGGGTCGAAAAGTGCAGGACCCCGACCGCAGGTTTTAATCCATCCAAATTGGCGGATTACCCTGAAAAAAAATTAATTTTAAAAAGTGCAAGCGGCTGTCAGGCGAATCATCCATTCAAACGAATTAATATGAGAGGAGTCAACAGGGTAATGCTGATCGGTAACCTGGGTAAAGATCCGGATGTACAATACCTGGAGGGGAATATTGCGGTTGCCAAATTTTCACTGGCAACTACGGAAACCTACAAAGACAGGGCGGGTAAGCTGATCTCACAAACAGAGTGGCATACCGTGGTACTCTGGCGCGGACTGGCAGAACTGGCGCAGAAATACCTGCATAAGGGAAGTCTTGTTTACATAGAAGGCCGCCTCCGCACGCGAAGCTGGGAGGATAAGGAGGGCAATAAAAAATTTGCAACCGAAGTGGTGGGCGATAACCTCATCATGCTGGATAAACGCAACGACGTGCACGGCCAGAACCTGGGAGGCATCCACGGGGAAGGATTGGAGGGAATGAGCAGCGAAGACGCTCCGCCCGAGTCAAATCCGGACCTGCCCTTCTGAATGGATATTTTATATCATATTTGCAGTACAGGCAGGCCCCGGCGACCTGCCTTTGTAGTAACGGTTTCGGATTGTTAACAAAAAACAACTGCCTTGGATCACGCTTCGGTTGATGCATTCATTTCCATTTTGTGGTGCCCTTTTTTCCTGGCAGCCAATGTACAGGGAACAACCTTCCTGGTGATCATGATCCTCAGCCTGCTGATCGTTTCCTATTTTCTTTCCGGCGCGGTGGTGGCATTTTTCAGCCTCTCGCACCGTGACATCAACATGCTCAAAACCAAGCAGGGCAGCTCCTGGAAGAGAATCGTCAACCTGCTGGATGAACCCAAACAGCTGCTGGGTTCCCTGCGTATCGGTAACGCCCTGGTCAATATCACCATCATCATCCTTTCTAACTTCCTGATTGACCAGCTGCTGCTGATCAAAAATGAATTCTGGTGGATCAACCTGCTGATCAAGGTCATTCTCGTGACCTTTTTCCTGGTGCTTTTCGGCGAAGTATTACCCAAGGTGTACGCCTCCCAAAATAACCTGCGCTTCGCGCGTGATTCCTCCTACCTGGTGGAGATCGTCCACCTGCTCTTTAAAAGGTGGAGCAGCTGGATGGTGGGTATGACCGATGGTATCGAAAGGTCCTTTGGTGCCGATTATGCGGGTAACCAATTCGAAGAACTGGAAGAAGACAGCTCGGCTTCTGAGGAAGAAAAAAATATCCTGCGCGGTATCGCCAAGTTCGGGAACATCACCGTTAAACAGGTGATGCGCACCCGCCTGGATGTGAGTGGCATTGATTACAACAGCCGGTTCCGGGATGTGGTCCGCCAGCTGGAGGCCCTGCATTATTCCCGCGTGCCGGTTTACCGCAACAGCCTGGATGAAGTGATGGGATTGATCCATACCAAGGATATCCTGCCCTACCTCGATGAAAACGATGAATTCGACTGGCATACCCTGATGCGACAGCCTTATTTCGTACACGAACAAAAACTGATCGAAGACCTGTTACAGGATTTCCGCTCCCGCCGCACCCATTTCGCCGTAGTGGTGGATGAATTCGGAGGTACCAGTGGCATTGTTACCTTAGAAGACATCATGGAAGAGATCATCGGTGATATCCGCGATGAATTTGATGACGAGGAAAGTATAAACCGTAAACTGGATGACAACAACTATATCTTCGAAGGACGCACCATGATCAACGACGCGTGTAAGGCCATGTCATTACCCCTGGACACTTTTGATGAAGTAAGAGGGGAAAGCGATTCCATGGCCGGACTGATGCTGGAAATTTCCGGTAAGATCCCCGCTCCGGATGAAGTGATCGAAGTGGGTGACTTCCAGTTTACCGCGCTGGAACTGGACCGTAACCGGATACAGAAAGTGAAAGTGACCATCCGCCCCGTTTAAACTATAACTACACGCATGAAAGCCACTCCCCCTAAAGTTTATTTCTTTGTTTTCCTGGTACTGGCGGGATTATTTGCTGCAGGTTGTAACAGCACCTTCTCTCCCAAACCCCGCGGCTATTTCCGGATCAACCTGCCGGAACACAAGTACCAATTGTTTGAGCGGGAAGGATTTCCCTACACCTTTGAATATCCCGTATACGGAAGGGTGACCCAGGACAGCACTTATTTTGAGGAGCAACCCGAAAATCCATACTGGATCAATATCGATATCCCCGACCTCGGTGGCCGCATTTATATCAGCTATAACCGCATTGGTGGTAAGGCCCGCTACAAGGTCCGCAACGCGGCAGGTGATTACGTTGATTCGGTGGGTGTGAATACCTTTGAAAAATTATTGGACGGTTCTTACACCCTCTCTTATAAACACAGCTACAAAGCCAGTTCCATTGAAGACAGCGTATTCACCACTCCCAATGGGGTGGATGGGATATTCTTCCGTATCGGCGGTAATACTGCCACGGCCAACCAATTCCTGGTGAGCGATTCGGTGAAACATTTTCTGCGGGGCGCTCTCTATTTTGACGCTACTCCCAACGAGGATTCCCTGGCGCCGGTAAATCGTTTTCTCAAAGAGGACCTGAAACACCTGGTCAATACCCTGAAGTGGAAAGAGTAAGCCCGGGTCAGTCTTCCAGCGCGGAATAAACCTGCACCTTGAATTTGTCGTGGATATCGCCATGGCTGTTAGGCCACTGGTTGATGAACAACTGGGCAACAATTCCGTTTTCGTTGTCGATCCAGTAGGAGGAGTTGAAAGCGCCTCCCCACTCCAGGGTGCCTGCCGGAACGCCAAGCCGGGCGGCCTCTTTGGCGGTATAGATCCCAAAGCCCAGCCCGAATTTATTGTTCCCGTTAGCCAGGTCGCCGAGTTGGTTCATAGACATCAGCCTTACGCTGTTGCTGCTTAGGATACGTTTTCCGTTCAGCTCACCCCCGTTGAGGATCATCTGCATAAACAGCGCGTAATCGTAAGCGGTAGATGCCAGTCCGCCGCCGCCGGAAAAGAGTTTACCTTTCGCTCTTGGATAATCGGGATCCATGGTTTCACTACCCAGTTCCAGGTCTTTCTGAATTCGTATGAGCTTACCTGTTGAATCCTCGCCGTGCAGGGTTACCAGCCTGGCATGTTTGTCTGCCGGCAGGTAAAACCAGGTGTCTTTCATGCCCAGCGGATCAAAGATCTGCTTTCGGAAGAACTGGTCCAGCGGTTGTTTGCTCACCACTTCAATGACCCTACCCAGCACATCGGTATTGAGGCCATAGGTAAATCGTTCGCCGGGCTGGTGTTCCAGCGGAAGGGCGGCCACCCGGTTTACCTGTTCTTCCAGGCTGAGGGATGGTACGCCTATGAAGGCGTTCACGCCCGCCTTTGCAGCTATCGCCCGATAGGCATCCGAACCGATCTGCGCATACCCGATACCGGAAGTATGGGTCAGCAGGTCTCGTATGGTTATGGGGCGCTTAGCCTTCTGCGTGGTATAGCTGCTGTCGGCTTCATTGAATTTGTCCAGCACCACCGCGTTTGCAAAGGCCGGCAAATAGTTGGATACGGGGTCATCCAGAAGCAGCCTGCCCTGCTCCAGCAGGATCATGATGCCGGTGGAAGTGATGGCCTTGGTCTGTGACGCGATCCGGAAAATATGATCGGTCCGGAGTTTTTCACGGCTGGTAATATCGCTGTAACCAATCGCTTCATGGTACACGATGCCGCCATCTTTCATCACGATCATGGTGGCACCGGCAATCCACTGGCTGTCTACGTATTGCTGTACCAGCTTGCTTAACCGGGTGAATCCTTCCTTCCGGAACCCGGCCGTGGCAGGGTCCATTTTCTGTATGGCAATAGTCTGCGCCGGTACTGTTGTACCCAGCAACAGCAAGCTGCAGAGCAGCAGGAAAATAGATCGCATGTTTTGTTGGTTATGCTTAAATATAGTTTGATTTTTTTATTTGTTACTTTGTCACATTACTAACTTTTAAAACCTGTCCGGATGCTTGCAAGATTCTTAATCATCACCCTCGTTTGGGTATTTCCTTACCAACGGGTAAACTCCCAGGCTCCTCTTACAAACGCACTGACCGCGAAATTTGACCAGGTGCTTGCAACAACCTATAAAGCCGATGGTCCGGGTTGCGCCGTCCTGGTGGCTAAAGGTGGAAAACCGGTTTACCTGAAAGCGTTTGGAATGGCTAATATCGAGTTGGGGGTACCCATGCAACCGGATATGGTGTTTCGTATTGGCAGCATTACCAAACAGTTTACAGCTATCGCCATCCTGCAACTGGTGGAACAGGGTAAACTGAACCTGCAGGATGAGATCACGAAGTTTCTGCCCGACTATCCCGTTAAAGGAAAAAAGATCCTGGTAGAACACCTCCTGACCCATACTTCGGGTATCCGGAGTTATACGTCGATGCCGGAATTTGGTAACATCATCCAGAAAGACATGAAACCCGAAGAACTGGTGGCATTCTTCAAAGACCAGCCCATGGATTTTGAACCGGGATCCAAATTCCTGTATAACAACTCCGGGTATTTTTTACTGGGTATGATCATCGAAAAGGTTTCCGGAATGACCTACCCGGATTACCTGGAGAAACATATTTTCACTCCCCTCGGAATGCGCCAATCCTATTATGGCAACGATAGTAAACTGATCCCCAAACGGGCGGCAGGCTACCAGCAGGGAAAGGACGGAGTGGTAAACGCTGATCCCATGAGCATGACACTGCCCTACGCGGCAGGCTCTATTCAGTCTACCGTGGAAGACCTCTTCCGCTGGCATAAGGCGGTACACAGCTATCAACTGGTAAAAAAAGAATCCCTGCAGAAAGCCTTCAGCAGCTACCGGCTGACCGATGGCAGTATGTCGCATTATGGCTATGGCTGGTCCTTTGGTAACATCCAAAACAGCCGGACCATTGAACACGGCGGGGGCATCAACGGTTTCCTGACCAATGCTGTTTACCTTCCCGACGAAGATGTTTTTGTAGTGATATTTTCAAACACCACCTCGGTTTCCCCTGAGGTTCCATCCGCAAAACTGGCAGCCCTCGCCATTGATAAACCGTATCGGGAGTATAAGGAGATCCAGCTGGACACGGAGCTATTAGGGCAGTACCCGGGCGTTTATGAGAACGATAAGGGGGAAACCCGGACCATTACCCTGGAAGCGGGAAAACTGTATAGCCAGCGCACGGGTGGTTCCCGGTTCCAGGTCAGGCCTTATGCGAAGGATGAATTCTATTTTGACAATTCCCTGAGCACCCTCCTGTTCCGGAGGAAGGATGGAAAGATCACCCATATTGATTTTCATTCAACAGAAGGCCGCTGGGATGAGCATTCTGCCTGGAAGCGTACGGACAAACCGGTTCCGGTCAAAGAGGCGCTGCGGCTGACGGCGGAAGAGCTGGAAGATTATACCGGCGTCTATGAGCTTGCTCCTAATTTCACCATTACCATTACCCGCGAGGCCGATGCTCTCTTTGGCCAGGCAACGGGCCAGCCCAGGTTTGAACTGTTTGCTGAAAAGGCGGACCATTTTTTCCTGAAAGTGGTGGAAGCAAAATTGTCCTTTGTTCGTGACGCTGCAAATAAAGTGTCAGCGCTTGTTTTGGACCAGGGCGGCAGGAAGATGGAAGGCAAGAAAGTCAAATAAGGTAACTTTGCGCAAAATGGAAGCATGATCGTTATTGAGCATACGCTGGTGAGTGATGAAGTACTGGAAGAGCAGTTTGTTTGTGACCTGAATAAATGTAAGGGGGGCTGCTGCGAAGATGGTGATACGGGTGCCCCGCTGGAGACAAAGGAGTTGGACATCATCAACGAGGTATACGATATCGTGGAGCCTTACCTTACCCGCGAAGGTATTGCCGAGATCAACAGGAGGGGGCGCTACCAGTACGACAGCGAATTTGGATGGGTGACCCCGGCAATAGACGGAGGCATGTGCGCCTACGGTTACCGCGACGGTGCGGGTGTCATCAAATGCGCCTTTGAAAAAGCCTATAACGAGGGTAAGATCAGTTGGAAAAAACCGATCAGCTGTCACCTGTTTCCCATACGCATCAAAGTGGGTAAGGAATATGACCTGGTGAACTATGAACCGCGTGAAACCCTTTGTGACCCGGCCTGCAAACTGGGCAAGAAACTGAAAGTGCCGGTCTATCGTTTCCTGAAAGAAGCCATCATCCGCAAGTATGGAGCGGAATACTACGAGGCGCTGGAAGCCTATTACCAAATGTACCACGGTAAAGAGAAGGCCTGATTATTATTCAGTATTTTCATTTTCCAAATTAGCAGCTGATCCATGACCGACAATAAAAATACTTTCCTGGCCAAGAGCACGGTGCGGGCCAAAGACCTGGATCACCGCAGGAAGATCAACTTCAATATAGGAAGATACAATGCGGTTGTTCCCCAGGGCAAGCAACAATTTGCTGACCTGCACCTGGCAAGGGAGCGGGCAAAAAATATCAAGTGGCGGGCTATTGAGACCCTGGACCAGCAGCTGGAGAATTTTGAAACGGCATTCCTGTCGCGCGGGGGTAAAGTGATCTGGGCAGAAGATGCGGCGCAGGCCCGCAAAGAGATCTTGCGGATCTGCGAGGAACGTAATTGCAAAACCCTGGTCAAGAGCAAAAGCATGGTCACCGAAGAGATCCGGCTGAACGAATTCCTGGAAGAACATCATATTGAAAGTGTGGAGACCGACCTGGGAGAATATATCCAGCAATTGGACGGAGAACCCCCCTACCATATTGTGACCCCCGCCATGCACAAGAGCAAAGAGGATGTGGCCCGGCTTTTTGCGGAAAAGTTGGGAACGGATCCAAAACTCACCCCGGAGCAGCTCACCCTGGAAGCGCGGGTCCGCCTTCGGGCTAAATACGCGGAGGCGGAAGTTGGAGTTACGGGCGCTAATTTCATTATAAGTGATATCGGAGGGATCGCCCTGACCGAAAATGAAGGGAATGCCAGGCTCAGTTGCGCCTGGCCCAAGACCCATATCGTGGTAGTGGGCATTGAAAAAGTGATTCCTTCAATGCTGGACCTGGGGCTCTTCTGGCCCCTGCTGGCTACCTATGGTACCGGCCAGAAGCTGACCGTTTACAATTCCATTGTCAGCGGACCCCGGCAACCCGGAGAATCGGATGGGCCGGAAGAAATGATCGTTATCCTGCTGGATAACGGTCGCACCAACCTCCTGGCCAATCCTAAATCCAGGGAAAGTCTTTACTGCATTCGTTGCGGGGCCTGCCTGAACGCCTGCCCCGTTTACAAGAATATTGGCGGCCATAGTTACGGCACCACCTACAGCGGACCGATCGGAAGCGTGATCACTCCCCACCTGAAAGGACTAAACGATTGGAAGCACCTGAGCCATGCCTCTTCCCTCTGTGGTAATTGTACCGAAGTATGCGCGGTGAAGATCAACCTGCATGAACTGCTCCTGGAAAACCGGCACGAAGCGGTGGAGGAAGGCTATGCACCCTTCACTGAAAAGCTGGCCTGGAAAGGATGGAAGTTTGCGATGCTGAACCGGAAGTGGATGAATATGGGCAAGCCCGGAATGAAATCCTGGATGGTGAACAAAGCCTTTAAGGGATGGACCGCCCACCGGGCAGATCTAGAGTTTCCGGAGAAAAGTTTCAACCAACGCTGGAGGGAAAAAAACAACCCATCCTGATCCGCATGCTGGTATATTCCGAAAAAAATAGCAATCGGTTAACCTATACCGTTGAACTGGTCAGCGCTGAGTTGTTCACAGAACCGGCTGTGATCACTACCGATCCCGATGTGTTCCGGCACTACGAGGGGTTAAAGATCAATTACACTACCCGGCAGCTGAGCGATGAGGAATTCAGGATTACACCGCAGGGCCTCTTGTTTGAAGAAGACATCCGGGAACAGGATCTCCATTGTTTTGAATGGGAAAAACATACCGTATTTTTCGGTGAAGCGGCCACTAACGATGCCAGTCAGCCGAATATCCCCTTCGATATCTTTTCTGCTATCTTTTACCTGGTGAGCCGGTACGAAGAATACCTTCCCCACCAGGAAGATGCCTATGGTCGGTTTGCACATACGGCTTCCCTGGCTTTCCGGGAGGGCTTCCTGCATGAACCGCTGGTGGATAACTGGCTGCTGCGGTTGCAGGAACTGTTACAGGAAAAATTTCCGCGTGTCTTATTCAGGAGAAGAAATTTCCGCTTCCTGCCCACCTATGATATCGATATGATGTATGCTTACCGCGGGAAAGGTTTCCTGCGGAACGCAGGGGGACTGGCCAGGGACCTTCTAAAAGGAAACTGGCAACTGGCGGGGCAACGCATCCGGGTCTTGCGCGGGCGCGAGCGGGATCCCCATGACGCCTACGAATGGCTGGATGCCCTGCACCTGTATTGCCGGGTAAAGCCGGTCTATTTCTTCCTGGTGGCACAGCAGCAGGAAGGATATGACCGCAATATCCCCACGGGTTTAAAAGCATTCCAGGAACTGATCCATTATTATGCCGCCGCCTACGAAGTAGGATTGCACCCCTCCTGGAAAAGCAGTGTTTCGGATTCCGACCGCATCCTTCGGGAAGAAAAAGAGTGGCTGGAAACGATTGCGGATATACCGGTTACCCAAAGCCGGCAGCATTATATCAAGTTCCGATTACCGGAGACCTATGAGCGACTGGCAGGTATAGGCATCACGCGCGATCATAGTATGGGATATGGAAGTATCAACGGGTTCAGGGCCTCAGTGAGTTTCCCCTTCTTTTGGTTTAACCTGAAAGCCAATGAGCAAACGCCCCTCCAGGTCTGGCCCTTCTGTTTCATGGATGCGAATGCTTTCTTTGAACAATCGCTTACACCCGGACAGGCTTATAATGAATTGATGCGCTATTACGCGGCTGTGAAAAGGGTTCGCGGAACGTTCATCACCATCTGGCATAATAACTTCCTGGGAACGGATCCCCTGTTCCGCGGCTGGCGCGACCTCTACGAGATCTTCATGAAAGAGGACGCTTATTGGGATGCTGGCGCCTGAAAGACTCGTTCACGAGGTACACCCCTGAAATGGCTACCAAACCACCGATAGCAATATAGGCATTGAGTTTTTCATCAAACAACCAGGCTCCGATGAGAACCGCAACTACCGGATTGATATAAGCGTAAATGGAAACCTGTTCAGTAGGCAGATGCTGCAACGCATAGAGGTAAGCCATGAATGCCAGTACCGATCCCGCGATGGCCAGGTAAGCAATGGCCAGCCAGGATTCCATTGGAATGCTGGCCAATGGAATGTGATCACCTGTTAACCGGGTAATGCCGGTGAGCGCCAGCCCTGATATCAGCATCTGCAGCCCAATACTGAAGTAAGGATTGAAGGCTGCAGCCTGCTGCTTGGTATACAGGGTGGCAAATGCCCATGATAGGGTTGCAATAACGGATAAGAATATCCCAAAACGAAAATCAGCGTTAAGGAAATCCTGCAGGTGATCAAAAAAGATGATACAGATACCTGCAAACCCCAGCACAAAACCGGTAATCGCTTTTTTACTCAGTTTGGAGGTTCCGGATATTAAAGCAATGATCACCAGCCAAAGTGGGAAAACGGCTCCTATAATGGCACCGAGACCGCTGGATATATAACGCACTCCCCAGGTGGACAGGCCGTTGCTCAGGAAAAAATTCAACAGGCTCAGGATGAGGACGGGCCACCATTGCTTTCCCTTTGGGAATGCCCTTCCTTTTGCTGCGAAGTAGGCAACATAAAAGGTTCCGCCCACCAATTGCCGGATGCCTGCCAGCTGAAGGGCGGGCATGTATTTAACGCCTGCCTTGGAAGCCACCCAGGTGGTTCCCCAAAGAAAGCTAACCAAAGCCAATGCCAGCAAAGCTTTGGCATGAGTCCCTTTCTTGCGGAAGGTCAGTGGGTTAACTTGTTGTAGTCGCGTGCGCATCAATGCTTGAAATGCCGCATTCCCGTCATTACCATAGCAAGGGAATTTTGCTGGCAATATTCCACGGAATCCTTGTCGCGTATGGATCCGCCTGGCTGGATGAAGGCTTCGATCCCCGCTTCATGGCCCAACTGCACACAGTCGTTAAAGGGGAAGAACGCATCACTGGCCAATACGGCGCCCCGGAGGTCAAAGCTGAACTGGCGGGCTTTTTCAATGGACTGACGCAGGGAGTCGATCCTGCTCGTCTGGCCGCAGCCCTTGCCAACCAGTTGTTTGTTCTTAACCAGCGCAATGGCATTACTCTTCAGGTGCTTGCATACGAGGTTGGCAAATACCAGGTCGGCCCTTTCAGCGGCACTGGTTTCGCGGCCACCCACTTCTTCCCATTTGTCAAAATTGCCTTCGTCGTTCTGTTGCATCAGCACGCCGTTCAGCAGGCTTTTGAACTGGTGTGTTGCCTCCAGTTGTTTTTTCTGCTGCAACAGGATCCGGTTCTTTTTGGTGCGGAGGATTTCCAGCGCGGTAGGATCAAATGCAGGGGCTATCAGTACTTCAAAAAATATTTCATTGATGGCGTTGGCCGTCTCGCTGTCAATGGTTCCGTTGCAAACCAGCACGCCTCCGAAAGCACTTTCGGGATCACCGGCCAATGCGGCATCCCAGGCAGCTTTCACGGATGGCCTGGAACTGATGCCGCATACATTGGTATGCTTAATGATAGCGAAAGTCAACTCCGGTTGTTCGTTGACGTCAGACTGGAATTCCCGGATAAGTTGAACAGCAGCGTCCACGTCAACCAGGTTGTTATAGCTGAGTTCCTTGCCGTTCAGCTGGGTAAACATTTCTTCCAGGTTACCGTAGAAAACGCCCTGCTGGTGTGGGTTTTCGCCATATCGCATGGTTTTGGCCTGCGGTACCGAACTCAGGAAATAGTTATCGTATCCCGGGGTGAAATACTGGGAGATGGCAACATCGTAATGCGCACAGACCTCAAAGGCTTTTGCCGCAAGGTGGCGCCGCTGCTCCAGCGTGGTAGTGCCATTTTGCTCGCGCAGGATCTGTTCCAGGAAGGAATAATCTGATTTGGATGCTATCACCACCACATCACGGTGGTTCTTGGCTGCGCCCCGGATCATGGAGGGGCCGCCGATATCGATCTTTTCAATGATGGCAGCTTCTTCGCTGGTATTGGCTACCGTTTCCTCAAAAGGATACAGGTCCACGATCACCAGGTCCAGTTCCGGAATCTCGAAGTCTTTCATCTCCTGCAGGTCCTGGTCGTTGTTGCGCCTGCCAAGGATTCCACCAAACACTTTAGGGTGCAGTGTCTTTACACGGCCCCCCAGGATAGACGGGTAACTCGTAACACTTTCTACGGGTACACAGGGCAGCCCGAGTTTTTCGATGAACTGCTGGGTGCCGCCGGTTGAATAAATGGTGACTCCCTGGTCGTGCAGTAACTGAACGAGGGTTTCCAGTCCGTCCTTATAAAAAACGGAGATAAGTGCTGATTGGATCTTTTTGGTCATACGTGGGGTTGTTATCGCTTGCGGCCGCAAAACTACACTTTAAGGCGGAAATTTCAGGTAAGGAATTCCTTTACCGCGAGGCGGGGGTGGAAACAAAAGGGCGTAACAATGCACCATCGGTCCAGGTATTGTGAGCAGGTATGCCTTTGGCTTGCAGCAGTTGGTGCCATTTGCGGGCCCGGTACTCCGGCAGGGATCCATCCAGGATGATGGTAGTATGCCGGCTTGCGTGGTGAAGGATAGGTTCAATAGCTTTCACCGTTCCGGTAAGCAGGAGCAAATCCGGTTGTAACTCCAACAAGGGGGCCAGTTGTTGGGTGGTGCGGGCGATGGCCAGCCGCATATTTCCGGCCTTCAGCAGGCGGGCCGGCAGATAGCGGATCTGTCGGATCCTGAAATAACGATGGGCATCACTAAGCGTCGTTGCCCCGAATGCAGTAGCGGAAGGGTAAGCGGGTGGAAAGAGGCGGTAACATTTTTCACCGGTGATGATCTCTGCCATGGCTGCCCTGGGAAGATGGTAAACTACCAGCAGTTCCTGTGATCGTGTAGCGTATCGCCTTGCGTAATGCCATCCCGCCATATGCAGCACCGAGCACAAAAAAAGGATCACCCCACCAGAGCGGAACAGGTTCCTGCCGGCCAGGATGAAGAGGTAAGCTGCCACAGTTTGGCCGGTATTCCATTCCAGGTTGGTCAGAACAGAACCGGGGATCTTATCTATATGCAGGATGATGTTGTCCATCCAGTGGATGAGCAAACCCGTGAGTTTGCCTGGAATGGTAAGGGGAATGTTGCAGGCCGACACGATCCACTGGACCAGGGCTGCCACCAGGGCCAGGCTGGATAAAGGCACGGCAAACAGGTTGGCGGCCAGGAAATAGAGCGGTGCCTGGTGGAAATGTACGATACTGATGGGAAGGGTAAATAGTTGAGCGGCGAGGGTGGTGGCAGTTAGTTGCCAGGCTCCACGTAACAGCCGGTTATGAGGATGAAGGATCGGCACTATCAATGGCTGGAAAACCACAATGCTTAAAAGGGCTGCGAAAGAGAGCTGGAAACCGGCATCCCAAAGCCAGTACGGATCATAACACAGCAGTACAAAAGCTCCCAGGGAAAGCGATTGAAAAGGATCCATTTTTTTGTGTAGAAGGGTGGCTAATAGTGCCATACTGAACATGAAGGCCGCCCGGGAAATGGAAGGTGCCATCCCCGCCACCCCGCTGAACCACCAGGTAATGCCCACCACCAATAATGCTTTGAACCATCGGGTAACTGGGTAACGGTTTACCGGGAACCGCAGCAGGTGCTGCAGGAGCAGGAATATCAGTCCCAGGTGCATGCCTGATACTGCAATCACATGTACCACACCGGTATTAGCATATGCCTGCAGCAGTTCCTTGTCCAGCTCACCCCGATATCCAATGAGCAGGGCCATTGCCAGCGCCTGTGCCGAAGGCGGAACAGTAGCCCGGATGGAGGAAAGGGCAGAAACTTGTCCCCTCACCAGCAGCTTTTGCAGGTTGAAGTTCCCGGATTTCCGGATCAGCTGGTATTGGTGCGGCAGGAGGTAGGCCTGGTGGTATAGATTTTTTCTGCTGCAGTACCGGGCATAGTCGAAGCTGCCGGGATTGCCCGCTGATTGCAGCTTATTGATGGCGGTGGCGGGCAGGGCCATCCAATCACCGGGTAAGGATTTGGGGATGTCGGTCAGCGGGGTGTATAGCAGGAGATTACCGGTGGCGGGGTGGAGCTGACCCATGTTATCCACCCTGCCCATCACCTTAACGGGCATCCGGTTGGAACGCTTGCCCGGTGTGGGCAGGGCGGCAGGAGTGACTATAAGGAATGTGGACGAATGAAGGTGGTGACCCAACCAGTGGGGATGGTGGATGATCTTGTTATGATGATACAGGTGGTAACCGGTGAAAAATAGCAGGAGGTGGATCAGGATACCACCGATCCAATTATGCGTGAAGCGAATCCTGTGGCGGGTATGATGGAAAAATAGGAGGCAGGCGGCAAGGACAGGGATAATATACCGGGGGTATGGATCCGCATGCATACGATCGGCAGCTGCCATACCAGCCGTTAAAGGCAAAACAAGGCGTACAAAGGGAGCAATTTTCCATAAAGGGACATCCGCAAGCATGTCCTGAAGCTAGCATCTGGACGGCCGGAAGTCAAGGGTGATTGAACGGTTTTGAGGTGCGGGGTAGATGGGGGTAGGTGTCTGACACATGTTCGAAGGATGTTCGAACATGTGTTTGCTTAACGTCCGAACGTATCTCGAACATGTGTCAGACACCTACCCCCACCTATCCCGCTTTATACGGCATGGAAAAAGTCGCGGGCGGGGCGGCGTACTTTGGGTGCATTTGCCAGGTAATCCTGGGTGGCATCCCGATACCCCAGAGCCAACACGGTGACCGCTGAAAGTCCCCGTGCAGGCAGCCCCAGGATCTCATCCACGGCCGCTGCATCAAAGCCTTCCATGGGTGTGCTGTCTACTTTTTCCATGGCTGCCGCTGCGGTTGCAAATCCCAACCCGATATAAGCCTGTCGGGCATTCCATTGGAAAATTTGCTCCGGTGTTTTCGTAGCAATACTATTCAATATCGTCTTGCGAAAATCTTCCAGTGTTTCCAGGGGGATATTCCGGGTAAGTGCTATGTTCCGCATATAATCGTCCACCTGTTCCGCTTTCATATTTTTCCAGGCGGCAAACACCAGGATAGCGGCACTCTCGGTTACCTGTGGCTGGTTGTACATAACGGGAGCAAGTTTTTGTCGGAGCTCCGGGTCTTCGATTACCAAAACATCATAAGGCTGCAGACCCAAAGAGGAAGGTGCCAGGCGGGTGGCTTCCAGTATATTTTGTTTCTTTTCTTCGGCAATCGGCTGGCCGTTGTAGCGTTTGGCGGCATAGCGCCATTGAAATCCTTTCAGGTAGTCCATATAGTAAAGTATTACTTTTATTGTAGGAACAAAGTTATAACATTGAAATATGCAAAAAAGTTAATTCTCCCCCAGCAGAGCTGGTTGTTTTTAATGAGGCCTTGGAATGCCCCTGTCTTTTAGGTGCAAAAAAAATCCCCGGATGTAACAGCAACCGGGGATTTATAACAGGATATAACCTTCAGATCTATTTGCTCAGGTACATGGACCTGTCTTTGTATAATTGTCTGAAATAAGGATCACGAAGGTCTTTCACGAAACGGATGGCCTCGCCGGTACTCTTCATCTCGGGACCCAGTTCCTTGTTCACTCCCGGGAATTTATTAAAGCTGAATACCGGTTCCTTGATCGCGAAGCCTTTGAGTTTCTTTTCAAATTTGAAATCGCTGAGTTTGTTTACTCCCAGCATTACCTTGGTGGCTATGTTCAGGTAGGGAATCTGGTAAGCTTTGGCAATAAACGGGGTAGTGCGTGACGCGCGCGGATTCGCTTCAATCACATATACTTTACCATCTTTTATGGCAAACTGGATATTGATCAGTCCCCGGATATCCAGCGCCCTGGCAATTTTTTCGGAATAATATTCCATGGTCGTCACTTCCAGTGGGGTTAGGTTGAAAGCCGGTAGAACTGCGTTGGAGTCGCCCGAATGAATCCCAGCAGGTTCAATATGTTCCATTACTCCCATTACATGGAAGTTCTCTCCATCAAATATGGCATCCACTTCTGCTTCCTGGCAGCGATCGAGGAAATGGTCGATCAGGATCTTATTACCGGGTATGTGCTTGAGCAGGCTTACCACTGCTTTTTCCACTTCCTCATCGTTGATCACGATACGCATCCGCTGACCGCCTAAAACATAGGAGGGGCGTACTAGTACCGGGTATCCCACCCGGTTGGCCACTTCCACCGCCTCATCCACATCAAAGGCGGTTCCGTAGTTGGGGTAGGGGATTTCCAGTTCCTTCAACATGTCACTAAAGCGGCCGCGGTCTTCCGCGATATCCATATTATCAAAGGACGTTCCGATGATACGGACACCTTTGTTATGCAGCTTTTCCGCGAGTTTCAGCGCTGTTTGTCCACCCAGCTGAACGATCACGCCATGCGGTTGTTCGTGTTCGATGATCTCCCAAAGGTGTTCCCAGAAAACCGGTTCAAAATAGAGTTTGTCGGCGATATCAAAATCGGTGGATACCGTTTCCGGGTTACAGTTTACCATGATGGCTTCGTATCCCGAATCTTTGATGGCCAGCAGGCCATGCACGCAGCAGTAATCAAACTCGATGCCCTGACCGATGCGGTTTGGGCCTGAGCCTAATACAATGATCTTTTTCTTGTCGCTGCGCTTGCTTTCGTTTTCGCTACCTTCTTCAAAAGTGGAATAGAAGTAGGGGGTTTTGGCTTCAAATTCAGCGCTGCAGGTGTCCACCATCTTATAGACACGACGAATTCCCGCCGCTTTTCGCTTTTCATAGAGGTCTTCTTCCTGGCCATCGTTCATGATGCGGCAGATCTGTTCATCACTGAATCCATGTTGTTTGGCTTCGCGGATCAACTCAACCGGGAGGGTGGCCATTTTATATTTAGCGATCTCTTTTTCCAGGTTTACCAGTTTCTGGATCTCGTACAGGAACCAGCGGTCAATTCCATTGGTGACCTTGGAGATGGTATTGATACTGACTCCCAGCATGAGCGCATCCTTGATGCGGAAGATCCGGTCCCATTTCGGGGTCTTAATGTATTCAATCAGTTCTTCGGCATGCATCTGGCTCTTTCCGTAGTAACCGAGTCCCACCGCATTATTTTCCAGGCTCTGGCAGGCTTTCTGCACCGCCTCGGTGAAACTGCGACCGATACCCATCACTTCTCCCACGCTTTTCATTTGCAGTCCCAAAGTATCATCGGCACCTTTGAACTTATCAAAGTTCCAGCGGGGAATCTTTACGATGACGTAATCCAGGGCAGGTTCAAAATAGGCGGAAGTACTACGGGTGATCTGGTTTTCCAGTTCATCCAGGTTATACCCGATGGCCAGTTTGGCGGCAATTTTGGCAATGGGGTAACCGGTAGCTTTAGAGGCCAGTGCTGAAGACCGGCTTACGCGTGGATTGATCTCAATGGCTATGATCTCTTCTGTGGCGGGATTGAGAGCAAACTGTACGTTACAGCCTCCGGCAAAATTGCCGAGATCGCGCATCATCCGGATGGCAGTATTCCGCATCAGCTGGAATGCCGTATCCGAAAGGGTCATGGCTGGTGCCACGGTAATGCTGTCGCCCGTATGTACCCCCATGGGGTCAAAATTTTCCACCGTACAGATGATCACCACGTTATCGTTGGCATCGCGCAGTAGCTCCAGTTCAAATTCTTTCCATCCCAAAACAGCCTGTTCAACCAGCACTTCGTGGATGGGAGAGGCTTGCAGGCCACGATTCAGGGCCTCGTCGAGGTCTTCCTTATCGTGTACAAATCCACCCCCGGTTCCTCCGAGCGTGAAAGAGGGACGTATTACCAGTGGGAAACCGATCTGCTGGGCAAACTCCTTTCCCTCCAGGAAACTGTTAGCCGTTTTGGCCGTTGCAACGGGAACGCCGAGCTGGATCATCCATTGGCGGAATTTTTCGCGGTCCTCCGCCTTGTCAATGGCCTTGATATCTACCCCGATCAAACGCACGTTGTATTTTTCCCAGATACCCAGGTCCTCGGCTTCCTTGGCCAGGTTCAGGGCTGTTTGTCCACCCATGGTAGGAAGAACAGCATCAATCTGGTTTTCTTCCAGGATCTGTTCAATACTTTCCACCGTCAGGGGAAGCAGGTAAACCCGGTCTGCCATCATGGGATCGGTCATGATCGTGGCTGGATTGCTGTTGATCAGGATGACCTTGATCCCCTCTTCGCGCAGGCTGCGGGCGGCCTGGGTTCCGGAATAGTCAAATTCACAGGCTTGTCCGATAATGATGGGTCCCGAACCAATGATCAGGACAGATTTGATGGATGTATCTCTAGGCATGTTTGCGGAAAAATAAATTGCGCAAAAGTAAGGCCCGGAAAGGACTTTCAAGGAAAAAATTTGCTAACGGCCGGTAGCACCTCCCAGGCTGCGTTATAAAAAAGGCCCCCACCATGGTGAGGGCCTTAACTATAATTAGCTGTTGCATTAACTGTTATGGAAGGCTGCCATCTCAATGTCATCCAATACCACTTTACCTTTTCGCTGCTCCGCCTTACGTACCGCACGCGTCTGCTTCTCATCCTGTTTGCTGAGGATTCTGAAAAGGTATTTCTGCTTAGCTTCCTGGCCCTTAAATGCACCAATTACCGATCCAATCACCAGGGCTACCATGATCACGGCTTTTTGTTGAATACTGTTCATACCTTCCTGTTTAACTTGATTCTGAAATGTTGTTAAGCTGTTGCTACAAATTGCCTTTCTATCTAATCAGACAATGAAATAACACCAAACGCTGTTCCATAGTTTGCAAATTGCATACCCGGACAGTGGATTTATTTTTATTTAACAAGTTGTTTAGGCAACTAATCTTGGATCTGTCTTTTTCCGGCAGCAAAAAGGCTCCATTCCACCTGGGGTCTTAAATTTGCAACTTTGTAAATTAAACTGATGCTGATGGCGAGGTTACTGGTTTTTCTGTTATTCATATCCGTTACTATCCAGGCGCAGTTTGCTCCTTTACCCGACTACCCTAAAGGCTATTTTCGCAATCCTCTTAACATTCCCATCAACCTGAGTGGAAATTTCGGGGAGTTGCGTCCCAACCACTACCACATGGGGCTGGATCTTAAAACTCTCCGGAAGGAAAACCTTCCGGTGTATGCCGCAGCCGACGGTTATGTCTCCCGCATAAAGATTGAACCCGGGGGATTTGGCAGGGCTATTTACATAGCTCACCCCAATGGGTATACTTCCGTGTACTGTCATCTCAACGATTTCAATCCAGCCCTGGAATCCTGGGTTAAGCAGAAACAATACGAATTAGAGTCCTGGGCGATTTACGAGGAGCTTCCCGCGGATCGCTTTCCGGTTTCAAAGGGGGATTTTATTGCCTATAGCGGGAATACAGGTGGCTCGCAGGCTCCCCACCTGCATTTTGAACTTCGCCGGACCTCCGATGATTTTAACGTTAACCCGATGCTGTTCGGCTTTCAGCTGGCGGATAATACCAGGCCTTCCATTTTACGGTTAGGCATATACGATCGCACAAAGAGTGTGTATGAGCAGGTACCCCGGCTGGTTGCAACAACCCCCAAGGGAAATGGTCAATTTTCAGTACCGGCAATTACGGTGTCCTCACCCCGTATCAGCCTGGCCATCACCGCTTATGATACCCATACCGGGTCCACCAACCAAAACGGGATATTTGAAGCGGTACTGTATGAAAACGACTTAGCGGTAACCGGTTTCCGTATGGATGCCATAAGTTATGAAGCTACGCGCTACCTGAACGCACATATTGATTTCCGTACCCGGGCCCGGGGCGGGGCCTATCTACAGCACCTCAGCGAGCTTCCGGGATATATCCATTCCATATACACGAAGTTCAGGGGAGACGGGGTGCTGGACCTGTCTGATCAGCAGCCGCGTACCATCCGGGTAGTGGTTAAAGATGCCTATGGTAACTATTCAGCGTTGAACACCACGATCCGTTACAATGGGGCATCACCAGCGGAGCCGGCAACGGGTGGGAAAAAATTTTATCCCATGATGGTGGATGTTGTTGAAACCGAAGATTGCGAGTTCATCATCGGAGAAAGAACCCTCTACGATTCTGTCAGCATACTTCACCGCCGAACCTTATCTTCCTTACCTGCTGTGGTATCGGCCATTCATACGATCGGGGAAACCCATATCCCCCTGCAGGATGCTATGGCCATCCGTATCCGCCCCCTGAGGGAATTAAGCGATACTGAAAAGGAACGGGTTGTCATGCAACGCTATGCAGGTGCAAAAAAGGATGTGATGAAGGTGAGCTGGCAGGATAACTGGGCCATGGCCGGATTTCGCGATTTCGGCAGCTTCCAGCTGGTAGTAGATACCCAGCCACCCCAGGTGATTCCGGTAGGCTTTACCAATGGCGCTAACCTGGCATCAGCGGTGCGGCTATCCTTTACCGTGAAGGATAATCTCAATAAGTGGAAAGTCATACGCACCGAACTGGATGGGAGTTGGATCCGCTTTACCAACGATAAGGGGCGGTACTTTCATTACCGTTTCGATGAAAAATGCGGTGCCGGCACTCACCAGTTAAAAGTTATTGCCCGCGACGAGGCGGGTAATGAAACGGAACAAATTTTCCGGTTCACCCGGTAACCGGGCAAACCATCCAAACAGAAAATAAGAACCAGGTATGACAAGTCTCCAGCCAGGGGATAAAGCCCCGGCATTCAGCGGAAAAGATCAGGACGGTAACAACAGGAGCCTCGCAGATTTTAAAGGAAAGAAATTGATCCTTTTTTTCTACCCGGCAGACATGACTCCCACCTGTACGGTCCAGGCCTGTAATATGCGCGATAATTATACCGTCCTGCAACAGCAAGGGTTCCAGGTTATTGGCATCAGTCCGGACAGCGTGGAGAGCCACAAAAAGTTTGAAGCCCGGAACAGCCTGCCATTTCCCCTGTTAGCAGATCCCGAGCGAAAGATCATCGACAAATACGGGGTTTGGGGTGAAAAGCAACTGTATGGCCGGAAATACATGGGATTGCACCGCACCACATTTGTAATTGATGAGAAGGGTAAAATAGTGAAGGTTTTTTTACGGCCCCGCAGCAAACAGCACGCAGAAGAGATCCTGGCATCCCTGAATTGATAATAGGGTTGGATTGTCAAAAAATCAGCACCTTTATATCAGCTAAAATTTTTATATGAAAATGCTGCTGATGCTGGCGGGTGTAATAGGTACGGGTTGTTATATCCTGCTTCAGCCGTTGCCGGTATCAAAACCAGTTAATAATCCTGGATCTATACCCGTGTACTGCATGCCTTCATTGGATCCGGAGAAGTTGAAAGACGATCATGGTCCGCTGGTCCCTTCCTTCACCCTGGTGAAATTTCCGTTTACCAGCCAGTCGGATTCCGCCAGATTATTCTTTGACCAGGGGCTGAGCCAACTCTATGCATTCAATCATGGAGAAGCAGGAAGGTCCTTCCGTACAGCCATACGGTTGGACCCTGGTGCAGCCATGTCCTATTGGGGACTTGCCATGGTGCTGGGACCCAATTACAATGCGGCTTTAGATCCAGGCGCACTTTCAGCCATCAATGAGTCCGTGCAAAAGGCTGTTTCGCTTTCAGGAAAGGCAAGCCCTCTGGAAAAGGAACTCATAACGGCACTGGCTAAACGTTTTCCCGTTACGCCTCCCCAGGATATGTCAGCGTATAATGCGGCATATGCAGCTGCAATGGAGCAGTTGTATGCCAGGTATCCCGAAAATGCCGAGGTGGCTGTACTTTATATAGATGCCCTGATGAATGAACATCCCTGGAACCTGTGGCTGAAGGATGGCAAAGCGCAGCCCTGGACACCAAAGATCGTTCGAACCATTGAAGCGGTGCTTTCCAAATGGCCGGATCATATCGGTGCCATCCATTATTACATCCACGCTACGGAAGCATCCGGCAATGCAGGTGTAGCCCTTCCCTATGCTGATAAACTGGGTCAACTGGCTCCCGGTAACGGGCACCTGCTGCACATGCCTTCGCATACCTATATCCGAACCGGTGATTATCATAAGGGGGTAGTGGTGAACGAAGCAGCCGTTCTGTCTGACAGCAACTACATCAACCAGTGTAAAGCCAGCGGATTCTATCCCATGCTGCTTTATCCGCATAATATTCATTTCCTGGCAGCATGCGCCTTTCTGGAGGGCAGTACGGAAAAAGCCATGAAAGCAGCCTGGCTGGTATCGGCTAATGCCGACAAAAAGAACCTGGATAAAAACGTGACCGTACAGCATTACTATATTATTCCCTATTACATGATGGTGCACCTTGGTAAGTGGGATGAGATACTTCGGTTGCCCATGCCTGGTGAAAGCCTTTTATATCCCCGGGCCATCTGGCATTATGCCCGCGGGATGGCACTGGCCAACCGGAAAGCGTTTCCGGCTGCAGAAAAGGAGCTGGAACATATCCGGAAAATACTGGATGAAAAAGTCTTGCAAAAACAATTGATATGGGACCTCAATACCGCCGCTGACCTTCCCGGCATCGGTTATCAGGTATTAAAGGGGGAGCTACGGGCTCTGCAGGGAAACTATGACGAGGCAATACCTTGTTTTCAGGAAGCTGTTGCCCTAGAAGACCGGTTGAATTACAACGAGCCACCCGACTGGTTCTTTTCTGCCAGGCATAGTTTGGGTCATTGGCTGATCCGGGCAGGCAACCCTATGGAGGCTGCCTCCGTTTATGAGAAAGACCTGTTAACCTTTCCCGAAAACGGATGGGCGCTCAAGGGCCTGTACAACGCACAGATTGCCCAGGGCATGCATGATGCTGCCAGTAAAACCGCTGAACGGTTTGAAAAAGCATGGAAATGGGCTGATATAGGGATTGGGTCCAGCAGGCATTTCGAATGAAATGTTAACCATCCCATATCAACTCAAACATCCCGAAATGAAAAAAATGTCATTGGTAGGAATGCTGGCCATCCTGATCCTAGCAGGCCTGTCATCCTGCAGTAAAAGCTCTGATGGTCCGGATGATCCTCCAGGGGGCAACAATAACGAGTGTCCATCCGAAACACCTAAATTTTCAACAACTATCAGCGGCATCATTTCGTCCAACTGTACCGGCTCCGGATGTCACGGTGCAGGAAGTGTAAATGGTCCGGGTCCTCTTACAACGTATGAGCAGATATTTGCCGCCAGGTCGTTAATCCGGACTGCTGTTGTCAACAAAACCATGCCTAAAACCGGTAGCCTCACTGCGCAGCAGATCCAGGCCATTTCCTGCTGGGTGCAGGCGGGCGCACCCAATAATTAAAGCGGGGATTGTATATTTACAGGGTGACTTACAGAATAAGGGAGAGGTCTTTCTGGGCCATGCTGGCCGCCAGGAAAATGGGTTCCGAAAAGATGGCCATGGTCCTGGGAGAAACCATTCACCTGCATAATACCAGTTATGACGAACTGTTGCGTAACCGCAGGTGGCTCCGTCATGAACTGGCTCATGTAAAACAGTTCCGGGAGCTGGGTTTCGCCGGTTTCCTGTGGGAATACATGATCGAATCCATCCGTAAAGGTTACTACCATAATCGTTTTGAGATAGAAGCGCGCGCCGCAGAAATTGACGACAGCTTTGATACCTGGGTTTTTTTGCCCAAT
>CBFGLD010000011.1:0-36948 GCA_965649495.1 uncultured Flavihumibacter sp.
CCCGCACCGATCAGGGCGATATTAATATTATCGTTTGCGGAATATCCGTTTCGTTTCAGAATATGGAATATATCCTTGCCGGCAGGATTGGCCAGTACGTTTGATCCGGCGGCAATAGCAGCAGTTGCGGTAGCAAAATTCAGGAGGAATTTTCTCCTGGAATTGTCCTGTTTGTTTGGCATGCTCGTATTTTATGTGGTTTATTTCAATTCTTTTACGCGGATATCCTTCCAGCGAACCTTGATACCACCGCCATCATGAATCTGGAGGGCGATGAAGCCGTTTCCGGCACCAATCTTATCATCTTTGATATAGACCATCTGCTCCCCGTTGAGCCAGGTAGTCACTTCATCATTCACTACCAGGATCCGCATGGTATTCCAGTCGTCCGGTTTTAGCATCTTCTCTTTTTCAGCCACCGGCTGTATGAGCCATCCGCGGCCATACGATTCATAGATACCCCCTGAATGCTGACCTGCGGGAGCAACTTCCACCTGCCAGCCGCTGATCTTGGTGCCTTCAATTCCGGAGCGGATGAAAACACCGCTGTTTCCATTGGCTTCCAGTTTGAACCGGAGATTCAGTTCAAAATTTTTATAGGTCTTGTTAGTGGAGAGGTATCCGTACTGTTTGTCGGGACCGCTTTCACAGATCAGCTCACCATTCTGAACATACCATTTTTCGGTGCCATGGATGGTCCAGCCTTTGAGGTCACGCCCGTTAAAAATGGATTTGAATTTCTGGGCATTGGCTGCCGACACCAGTGTGAACAGGGAAAGCAGCAGCAGGGAAAGATATTTCATTGCTTAGATAAATTTTCTAAAGCTACACCCGGCAGCCTGGAAAAGTTACCTGTTTTTTATCATTTCATGATAAGAATTAGATCATTAGCGCATACCGGAACCGCGTTGAGCATTATTGTTTATCCTTACTGTTAAGCGGGGCCCCCACAGCGATGTCACAACGATGCCCGGGTTGTCCGTGTTTTGGGTTCAGCCCGTCAGCGGGTGCAGCTGCAGCAGCTGGTTTTGCCACTGAAGCCGGTGAAGTTGCCGGGGAGAAATTGGTATTTGCGGAGGTATCTGAAGCTAAAGGGGCCAATGGGTTAACGGTAACAGGTGTAGCGGTTGTAGTGGGAGTGTTTGTAGTGGGAGTGGTTGCTGCTGACTTGGTCGGTCCGTTGAGAGGAGCTCCAACTGCAATGTCACACCGGTGTCCGGGCTGGCCGTGTTTGGGATTCAATCCATCTGCCGGTATAAAAGCTGTTGTATTGGAACTGCTGGCAGGGGCAGTGGTTGTTGAGGTAAGGGTAGTATTGGTACCGGGCTGGGCTGGCTTAGCAGGTGCAGCGTTCAGCGGAGCGCCTACTGCAATATCGCATCGATGCCCGGGTTCACCATGTTTGGGATTCAGGCCTGTTGCTGTGGATGCTGCAGTGGCAGCCGGCGTGGCAGCGGTGGCAGGAATGGCTGAATTGGATGCCTGGTTATTATTTAATTGCAGGGGCTGGTTGGCAAACAGTTTCAGGTTGGGGGCGGTTGCCGATGGTAATGTGGCAAGACTGGCTCCCCCACTAACCGGCAATGGGGCGCCTTCGGCAATATCACAACGGTGACCCGGCTGGCCATGGGGCGGATTCCGGCGGGATGCCGCTCCCAGGGGTCCCATTGCAGGAACAGCTGCATTTGTAACAGAGGCAGTGGTTGGAACGGCAGTACTTCCCTGAATAGCGGGTAATGGCACATATCCGGAACTGTCTGAAGGCACATGTTGGTCGCAACCCACCAATAAAGCAGCTACCAGTGGAATGCTGCAGAGGATAAGCTTTTTCATAACCGGCGATTAGGGACTCTTAAATTAAAAAATAATACCATAGAAACGAAATTGTAGCACTAATATTTCACTGTTATTTTTCATTCGGACCGGTATACACGCCCATCTTTCATAACAAATCGGACCTTACCCATGGCCTGAACATCTGCGGAGGGGTCGCCTTCCACAGCAATAATATCGGCCAGTTTACCTTTTTCAATGGTTCCCAGCTGGGCCGTAGCTCCCAATAATTCTGCGGCATTCAGGGTGGCCGCCCGGATGGCTTCCAGCACCGGCATGCCAGCTTCGTGCATATAAACAAATTCCATCCAGTTCTTGCCGTGGGCAAATACCCCTGCATCGGTGCCAAAGGCAATTTTGACTCCTGCCTTGTAGGCACGGGCAAAAGTAGCCTGTATTTGCGGACCCGTAGAAAGTGCCTTGGGAGTAACGATGTCTGAATAATACCCTGGGATCCTGGCACTGTCGGCAGTAGCTTTACCTGCCGTTATGGTGGGCACCAGCCAGGTGCCCTGTTGTTTCATAAGGGCGATGCCTTCATCATCCAGGAAAGTTCCGTGTTCAATGGAATGCACTCCACCCTTAACAGCACGTTTGATACCCTCCGCGCCATGTGCATGCGCGGCAACACGAAAACCATAATCACCTGCCGCAGCAACAATTGCTTTCACCTCCTCTACCGTAAACTGGGCATTTGCCCCATCCTTGGCCTGGCTCAATACTCCACCAGTGGCGGTAATTTTGATCAGGTCTGACCCATCTTTGTATCGTTGCCTTACTGCTTTATAACCATCTTCCGGACCATTTACCACTCCTTCGGCCGGGCCCGGATCGCCCATCAGGTCTTTCCGGTAACCATTGGTAGGATCGGCATGCCCACCCGTGGTAGCAATTGATTTGCCTGCTGTGAAAATCCGCGGACCGGTCACTTTCCCGGAAGCTATCGCATTGCGCAAAGCCACATTCACTCCTGAACCACCCAGGTCGCGTACGGTAGTGAACCCGCTCATCAGGGTCACTTCCGCATATTTTAGAGACTCGAAAGCTATATCAGCCGGATTCCTGATAAACCTGTCAGCCACGGCTCCCTTTCGCGTTTCACCCTCCAGGTGCACGTGCATATCAATCAGTCCAGGCATAACCGTATATTTCTTAAGATCGATTACCTTATCTCCGGATCCTGAAGTGATATAACCTTTTTGTATATCCGTAATCGTCCTGCCTTCTACCACAATGGTTACAGACGATAGCATTTTGCCGGTCTTAACATCCACCAGCTGGCCACAGTGCAGATAGGTTTTCTGTGCAACAGAAGTACCCAGGAGAAAAAACCCGAGGAGAAATAGTATTGTCCTTGTCATACGGTTGGTTTGTTGGAATCTCCAACTTACAAAAAAACCCGATGCAAAATGCAACGGGTTCTTATTGGATATTCAGTCCTGGTTTTTAGTCGATGTCAGGCTGAGGAGTATACCGCAGATAAGGCTTCACCACCTTTACGCCTTTCGGGAATTTTTTAATGGCATCCTCAGTGCTTACTGCAGGAACCACGATCACATCCTCACCCGCCTTCCAATCTGCTGGTGTGGCAACACTATAATTTGCGGTCAGCTGCAGGGAATCGATCACGCGCAGGACTTCAAAAAAATTACGCCCGGTGGAAGCGGGGTAGGTAATGGAAAGTTTCAGTTTTTTATCCGGTCCGATCACAAAGAGGGAGCGGACAGTTGCCTTTTCCGATGCGTTAGGATGGATCATATCATATAAAGTGGCTACTTCTTTATTTTCATCTGCAATGATGGGGAAGTCCACGTTACAATGCTGAGTTTCATTGATATCGTTTCTCCATCCGAAATGCGAATCAATTGGATCCACACTCACCGCCAACACCTTTACATTACGCCGTGCGAACTCCTCTTTCAGCTGAGCGGTACGGCCCAGTTCGGTAGTACATACCGGGGTATAATCAGCAGGGTGTGAAAAGAGCACCCCCCAACCATTTCCCAGGAATTCGTAAAAGTCAATTTCTCCTTCAGTGGTTACGGCTTTGAAATTAGGCACCGTATCTCCTAAACGCAGGCTCATATGATAATTTTTTTATGATGGAATGCTAAAATAACATAAATTCCTATTAAACCAGTAGCCTTTTAGAAATCAGGACGATTTCCGCAATCCACCAGCTTTGCTGATACTGGTTTTTCCGAATTGATTTTTCAGGGAATCGATGGCTTTGTACAATTCTGACTTGCGGTTCACATCCTGGAATAGATTGGTTTGCATGGCTTCTGCGGTGAGTTCGCTGAGCCTTACTCCCAGGAGTCGAACAGGCATTCCTTTGCGGTGCAGCTGGCGAAACAATGCGCGGGCATGCGGTATCAGCTCATCTTCGTAAAAACTATAGGGAATGGTGGATTGCCGGGTGGTGGTTTCAAAATCCGGGTAGCGGATCTTGACCGCTATGCAACCTGCCATTTTATTATCCTGGCGAAGTTCAAATGCGATCTTTTCGGTCATGCGTACCAGTTCTGCTTCCAGGAATGCGAGATCCCGGATATCGGTTTCATACGTATTCTCCGTGGATACTGATTTTGTTTCCTGGTAAGGAGTGACTGCTCCCTGGTGAATGCCCCGGGCCTTATTCCACAGATCGGTTCCATATTTTCCGAATTGCCGCTGCAACAGGTCGGGGTTGCTGCACCTGAGTTCCTGTATGGTCTCGATTCCCAGTTGCAGCAGGTCGCGGTAAGTTTGCTCTCCCACACCCGGAATCTTATTTACCAGCATGGGGTCAAGGAATGCCGTCTCCTGCCCGGGTTCTACGAACAGGTAGCCATTGGGCTTTGCAGCATCGGTGGCGATCTTGGCAATCATTTTATTACTGCCCATCCCGAAAGAAATGGGCAGCCCGGTACGTTGCATTATTTTTTCCCGGAGAGCCAAGGTCCATTCCAGGGGCTGGAAAAACCTTTCCATCCCGGACAGGTCGATGTAAAACTCATCGATGGAAGCTTTTTCAAAGAGCGGGGCTTCTGCGGCGATGATCTCCGTTACAATCCGGGAATACCGGCTGTACTCTCCCCTGGTGCCACTCACTATTTTCAATTGTGGGCATAACCGGAGTGCGGTTCGCATAGGCATTGCCGAGTGAATCCCATATTTCCTTGCCTCGTAGCTGCAGGCTGCCACCACAGAACGGTCACTGGTGCCGCCCACTGCCAGTGGCAATCCTTTGAGGGAAGGATCGTTCAGGCATTCAACCGACACAAAAAATGCATCCAGGTCAAAATGAGCGATGAGTCGCGGGGGCGATGGCATATTCAAATTTACGACCGCAAGGGCAGCCATCCGGTGAAAAACTTATTTTAGTACCATGAACGCTTTTGATCCCCTGGAAGTGATGTATCGCAACATAACAGCCTTGCATCCCCTGACCACCGATGAATGGAAGGCCTTCAGCTCCATCTGGGTACCGGTTTCCTATAAACGTAAATCTGTAATTACAGCGGCGGGCGAGGTGGAGAAATACCTCTACTGGGTTACCGAGGGAGTACAAAGAGGGTTTCACCTCCATGAGCAGAAAGAAGCCACCATCGTATTTACTTACCCCTATTCCTTTTCGGGCATTATTGATTCCTTTCTACTACAGCAACCCAGCCGGTATTTCCTGGAAACGCTCACTTCCAGCAGCTTTCTGCGGGCACCCTACAACCAGGTTGAAAAATTGAGGACAGCATACCCAGCCATTGCTGAACTGATGTACCGGTCACTTTGCACCACCGTCAGTGGAATCCTGGAGAGGCAGATCGAGTTGATGGTCTATTCTGCCGAAGAAAAATTCCGGGTATTACTGAAGCGAAGTCCGCATATCCTGCAGATCGTGCCACACAAATACCTGGCTTCCTATCTGGGCCTGGACCCCACCACCTTCAGCAAATTACTGGCAACGGTCAGGATCTGAAAATCTTGGTCTGCGCCAAGAACCGGGAAAAGGGAGGCTGGTAGTTTTGTATCAAATGAATGAAAGATGAAACAACTGGAAACTGCCAGCCTGCTGGCTACCCTAAAAGAAGATGCTATTTTCCTGCTGGAGCAGGTGGAA
Organism: uncultured Flavihumibacter sp.; assembly: GCA_965649495.1. GTDB lineage: Bacteria > Bacteroidota > Bacteroidia > Chitinophagales > Chitinophagaceae > Flavihumibacter. The sequence goes on from CBFGLD010000011.1 coordinate 5,933, forward strand.
ATGATCGGTAATGGTTCCCCGATGGAATTACTGGAACAACCGGATGGGCCGGGCCGTTGGAACACACTACAGGTTCTGGATCACCTTAACAGTTATTACCGGTATTATATTCCCCTGATGATGACATTGGTGGAAAAAACTTCCACCACACCTGCGCCACATTTCCAGCCGGGATGGTTAGGCAACTATTTCACACAGTCGATGCTGCCTCGGGAGGGCCGGGTGAAAAACAAAATGAAAGCCATGAAGGGCCACAGACCAGACAGCAAGTTGAACGGACTGAGCGTATTACAGGAATTCCTGGACTGGCAAAGAAAGTTTGTATTACTGATCGGCCTGTCAGAAAGAGCAGACCTCAATACGGTTCGGGTTCCCATTTCCATAGCTTCTTTCCTGAAGCTGAAGCTGGGGGATGTGTTGATGTTCATCACCGCGCACAACCAACGGCATTGGGTGCAGATAGAAAAGTTACTGGGGCGTTATCCTGTTGCCCTTGCCTGATAACTATCCTCCCCTGTAAATATCCAGCAATCCTTCCGGTATGTCCACCACCACCTGCTTTTTGGCGGGGTCCATTTTCAGCAGGGAACCTTCATGAACAGGTATCAGGGCTTCTTTCCCCTCCAGGTCGATCCGGCAAAGAACCTGGTGGGGCTGTTCTATCACTTCCAGGATCTCACCAATGTCCTGGCCCTTACTGATAATATGAAAGCCCAGCAATGAGATGGACGCATTTTTTGAAACGTATTGCTGGAAATCGCCCTCCGGCAGCCATACTTCTTTACGGGACAGCAGTTGAGCGGCTTCGCGTGAGTTTACACCATCCAGTTTCAGGTAGATTTCCGATTCGCTTTTTGCCCGGGCCTCCAGGATGAAATACGGCAGGAATTCGGCCTTCCGCATCTCAATAAACAAGACTTCCAGGCCTTTGAGGCTCGTCTTCTTTCCAAGGCCATGGCGAAGTACCAACTCGCCCTGTATACCATGTGTGGCTACTATTTTTCCGATATGGTTGTATTGCATACCTGGGTGAATTTTGCTTATTAAAAAAGTCCCGATGCCAGGCACCGGGACTTTTATTGTGAGCTTTTTTGATCCAATTACTCAGCCGCACCTCCTTCCTGGCGAGGCTGTGGCCTTCTGTTGGTAGTAGGATAACGGCGCTGCTGGCGCTGCTTCCTGTGCTCGTCACTACGCTTCTTCAACTGGGCTTCGTGTTCTTTGTGCCATACTTCGAACTTCTGCATAGCAGTAACATCATCGAACAGACCCAGTTTCACGCCACGCAGCAGGTGTTTCAGGTACAGTACTCCCTTGAAAGACAGGATACGGCGAACCGTATCTGTTGGTTCAGCACCCTTGTGCAACCAATCGAGCGCGCGCTGGCGGTCCAACTGGATAGACGCGGGAACTGTAAGGGGATTGTAAGTACCGATCTTCTGGATGAATTTTCCATCCCTTGGGGCACGGGCATCAGCCACTACGATAAAGTAGAATGGCCTTTTCTTGGAGCCGTGACGCTGCAATCTCATTTTAACTGGCATCGTAAATAAAAATTTAAATGCGTGAATAAATAGGGTTAACGTTGATAAGGACTGCAAAAGTAGCAATCCCGCAGTTAACCACAAACTAAAAAATTATTACCGTATTGTGATCCTTTACCTGCGGCCAAAACCACCCAGGCCGGGCATTTTACCTCCCATTGGCATCTTATTCATCATTTTCATCATATCCTTCATCTGCTCAAATTGTTTCATGAAGGCGTTCACATCTGAGATGTCTTTTCCGCTGCCGCTGGCAATACGCTTCCGGCGGTTGGTATCTATAATGTCAGGATTGGCCCTTTCAAAAGGGGTCATTGAATTGATCATGGCTTCGATCCCTTTAAAGGCGTCATCACTGATATCAATATCCTTGATAGCTTTACCTACCCCGGGGATCATGGCAAGCAGGTCCTTGATATTACCCATCTTCTTGATCTGCTCCAGCTGCTGCTTAAAATCCTCAAAATCAAACTGGTTTTTCCGGATCTTTTTCTCGAGCTTTTTGGCCTGTTCTTCGTCAAACTGCGCCTGCGCCCGTTCTACCAGGGTGGTAATATCTCCCATTCCCAGGATCCGCTGGGCCATCCGTTCGGGATAGAACACATCCAGGGTATCCAGTTTTTCACCACTGCTGACAAATTTGATGGGCTTGTTAACGGTATATTTAATGCTCAGTGCAGCCCCGCCCCGGGTATCGCCGTCCAGTTTGGTGAGTACCACACCGGTGAAATCCAATCGTTCATTGAAAGCCCTGGCCGTATTCACCGCATCCTGACCGGTCATGGAGTCTACCACGAAAAGTATTTCCTGGGGATTGACGGCCTTTTTAACATTGGCCACCTCGGTCATCATGGTCTCATCAATAGCCAGGCGCCCGGCTGTATCGATGATCACCACATTCTTATTCAGGCTGCGCGCCTGGGCAACCGCCTTGCGGGCAATGTCCACCGCATCCTTATTATCCGGTTCGCTGAAAACTTCCACCCCGATTTGTCCACCCAGTACTTTCAACTGGTCAATGGCTGCCGGGCGGTAAATATCCGCCGCCACCAGCAGGGGGTTCAGGTTTTTCTTGGTCTTCAGGTAATTGGCCAGTTTTCCACTGAAGGTGGTCTTTCCCGACCCCTGCAAGCCGGCGATCAGGATCACGGAAGGATTCCCTTTGGAATTGAATTCGGCTTCGGTACCACCCATCAGTTCCACCAGTTCATCCTTCACAATTTTTACCATGAGCTGGCCGGGACTGACGGCTGTGAGCACTTTTTCACCCATGGCCTTGTCCCTGATCTTATCGGTGAACTCTTTGGCAATCTTATAATTCACGTCCGCATCCACCAGTGCCCTGCGGATATCCTTAACGGTAGCAGCCACATTCAGTTCCGTGATCCTGCCCTCTCCCTTTATCTGTTTAAAGGCCGACTCGAGCCTTTCGCTTAATGATTCAAACATACCTGTAATCGTTTCCGGTTTCTGGAAAAAAATAAGGTGAACATAATGTTCACCTTAAAATGGAGTGCAAATATACTTTAAGGAAATTGATTACACGCCCAGGTAAGTTCGTAACTGTTTAGACCTGGAATTGGTTTTTAATTTGGTGATTGCCTTGTCCTTGATCTGGCGTACCCTTTCCCGGGTCAGATTAAACTTTTCACCGATGTCTTCCAGGCTCATGGGATGGTCAACCCCTATCCCAAAGAAATAACAGATCACTTCTTTCTGGCGTTCGGTGAGAACCTGCATGCTGCGGTCAATTTCCTGCCGTAAGCTTTCGTCGTGTTCAATATTCTTATCCGTCCTTTCCGCATTGGGGTTTTCCATCACATCTATCATGGTGTTATCCTCCCCATCCGAAAGCGGGGTATCCATGCTGAGATGGCGGGCTGAAATACCCAGGGAAGCGGAAACCTCCTCTGTGTCCATTTCCAGGAGATCAGCCAGTTCTTCGGGAGAAGGCTCCCGTTCATACTCCTGCTCCAACTGGCTGTAGGCTTTTTGAATACGGTTGGTAAGCCCCACCTTATTCAGGGGAAGACGTACGATCCTGCTTTGTTCTGCCAGCGCCTGAAGGATACTCTGGCGAATCCACCAAACGGCATAGGAAATGAATTTAAAGCCGCGGGTTTCATCAAAACGCTGTGCTGCCTTGATCAGCCCGAGGTTGCCTTCATTGATCAGGTCGGGCAGGCTAAGCCCCTGGTTCTGGTATTGCTTGGATACCGAAACCACGAAACGCAGGTTGGCGCGGGTCAGGCGGTCCAAGGCGCGCTGGTCGCCCTGGCGGATCAATGCAGCCAGGCGAACCTCTTCTTCCGGTCCGATGAGTTCCACCTTCCCGATCTCCTGGAGGTATTTTTCCAGGCTCTGGGATTCCCGGTTAGTGATGGATTTTGAGATCTTGAGTTGACGCATACTCATAGGTGATGGTTTAGAGGTTTATTTTCTTAGGTTAAGAGGTTCGGTTTTGCTAAAACGAATAAATGAGCATTTTCTTGCATGAATCAGGCCTGCCCATTCCGGTCAACTCGTTAGAGCAATTTAACATTCCGGGACGCTTTTTCCAAAAAAAGCTAGTGTAAAGCGCTGTTTTTCAGGGTTTTTACGGTGTTTTTGTGTAAGTTTTGGAATCTTTCCCTTTAACAAAAAATACTTGGAACTTTATTTTGCAGCGTCATTTAATTTTCTATTATTGCATTGATTGAAATCCTTTAGAAAGTTATTGATTGGAGATGAGTAAGAAACAATTGTATACGCTGGAGTATCCCGTAAGGTGTTCACCTTCTATTTTATATGAATTTTTGAGCACCCCGGCCGGATTGCAGGAATGGTTTGCCGACAAAGTGGATGAGAGGGACCAGGTTTTCAGCTTTTCATGGAATGGCTCAATAGATAAGGCAGAAGTTTTGGAAAGCGAGGAGAATAGTTTTATCCGTTTTCATTGGTTACACGCACCCAAGGAAGAATTCTTTGAATTTCGCATAGAGAAGTCCGAGGTCACCAACCAGACCATATTGGTGATCAATGATTTTGCAGATAAAAAAGAGATCAAGGACCAAAGCCAGCTTTGGGGCTACCAGGTGAAAGACCTGTTCCACCGACTCGGAAACTAATCCGTTAAAAGGTCCATCCAGTTCCTGAATGCATCCATAAGGAAGCCCGGCGCGGTTTCCCAGGACTGTATGGGCAATACCATTGCCAGTTTCAGGAATTCCTTTTCGTGTAACAACTCCTGCAATTGTGCGGCATCCAGTTCCGTTAACAGGCGATAATTATCGGGGCCGAAATGATGTTCCCACGGTGAGGGATGGACGCAGATATGGGTGGCTGCAGGAATACTTTCTAGATTATTTACCACTTTTTCTTTGAAAACTCCAGCTACTTGCAGGGTAGAAGAAAAAAAATTTCCCCACCAGAAAAACTGGCGTATCGCAAGGGTTGCACCCGGCGTAAAGACCCTCGGATAATCCAGCACCTGCCAGGGCAATCCCCTGTATTGCTCTCCCCTGGATATTTTAGGAAAATGCCGGTTGACATCCGGAGGAAGGCGTACCAGGTGTTCCTCTACATATTGTTGTTCCTGCCGGCTGAGGTCACCCAGCATTTCCATGATGGCAGCCAGGGTACTGTTCTTCGTTAAAATGATACCCGGATCCTGCACCAATTCCCTTTCCTTTAGGGAAAGCTGTATTTTTACGCCACTCATTCCATAAAGTTATCCAAAATCATTCCGCTACGTTGTGATAAAAAAACTCGACAAATTAATCCTCAAGGCATTCATAGGTCCTTTTATTGCCACTTTTTTTATCACCCTCTTTGTACTGGTGCTGCAATTTTTCTGGCTGTATATAGATGATTTCGTGGGAAAGGGTCTTGACCTGATCACCATCGGGCAGGCCATTATGTATGTAGGGGCTTCGGTAGTGCCCCTGGCGCTTCCACTCGCCGTATTACTTTCTTCCATAATGACTTTTGGAAACCTGGGCGAAACCTTTGAACTGGTAGCCATCAAATCGGCCGGCATACCCTTGTTGCGTTTTATGCGCCCTATTATGATCGTTTCCATTTTGCTTTCAGGGGTCGCCTTTATGTTCAACAATTACCTGCTACCGGTCAGCAACCTGAAACTCAACAGGCTCAAGTACGATATCATCAATAAAAAACCAGCCTTCGATTTGAGGGAAGGGGCTTTTTATACCAATATTCCGGGTTATGCCATCAAGGTGGGAAAGAAAGAAGCAGACGACAGCACCCTGAGGGAGATCATCATTTTTGAAAAAGATTACAACCTCCAGGACAATATCATCATTGCCAAGAAAGGCATCATGAAGGTTAGTGATGACAAGCGTTTCCTGGAATTCAAACTGATGGACGGCTGGCGTTATACGGAACGGGGCAGCCGGATGGGCACCAATACGGAATACATCCGCCTGGGTTTCCAGGAATTTAAAAAAGTGTTTGACCTGAGCAGCCTGCAATTAAGTAAAACCGAGGACAGCCTTTTCAAAGACAACTACCAGATGTTAAGCGTAAGACAGCTGGATGTAGCCATTGATTCTCTGGAAAACATTCATGATACTTTCCGGAAGAAAATTACCGCTGAAATATCGCCTTATCTTCCCTTTACAAAATATACGGACACTGGTTACCGTAAGCCTGCAACCGAAGTTCCGGTTAGCTCAATCCGGGATATAGTGGAAGATTCCATGATGTCGATCATCAATGAACGTGTCCTTTCCCAATTAAGTGTCATAAAAAGCACGCTTGAGATCAATAAGAGCGAATACGAAACGAGATCTAAGAGCCTTCGTATGCACAAGATCGTTTGGCATGAAAAATTTACGATGTCTCTTGCGTGTTTTGTATTATTCCTGATTGGGGCACCGCTGGGATCTATCATACGTAAGGGCGGTATCGGAACTCCCCTGGTATTTGCGGTTATTTTCTTTGTAATCTTCTTCCTGCTCAACAATTTCGGTAAGAAGTTTGTAAAAGAGGCTGTAATGGCCCCTTTCTGGGGAATGTGGCTGGCCACCTATTTCCTGTTACCCATCGGCATTTTTCTTGTATACAAGGCCATGCACGACTCCCAGTTATTCAACAAAGAGTTTTACTTCCGGACCTTTTCTAAGGTTCGCGCCTTTATAGAAAAAAGAAAAAAAGCACGCGGAACACTGGATCCGCAATAACATTAAAAACCCGGAGCATGAAATCAAACCTACACAGTCGCAGGAGCTTTCTGGTCAACGGCACCAAAGCATCCTTCGCACTCGGCATTGGCGGAACGGTTATTGGCAGCAGCCTGATGAGTTCCTGCAAAACCATTTCCAAAGGGAATATCAGTAATCCGTTTATAACGGGCTTTGAACAAAAGCCCCTCCCCTACGCATACAATGCGCTGGAGCCTTATATAGACGGACCTACTATGGAAATCCATTACACCAAACATGCCGCAGCTTATGCCAAGAATCTCAACGATGCGGCCCTGGCTGAAGGAGTAGACCGAACCAAACCACTGGAGCAACTATTCGGTGGCATATCGCGCATGTCCGAAAAACTCCGCAACAATGCCGGCGGACACTACAACCATGAATTGTTCTGGCAGAGCATGCGCCCCTCCCGCAACGACAACAAACCTTCCGGAAACCTGCTGCAGGCCATTGAAGGCAAATTCGGATCCTTTGCTTCTTTCAAATCCGTTTTTTCAGATGCTGCCAAGAACCGTTTCGGAAGCGGTTGGGCATGGCTGGTACTGATGGGAGATAAGCAATTGATAGTTACCTCCACGCCTAACCAGGACAACCCCCTTATGGATGTAGCCGGCACCAGGGGGATTCCCTTACTGGGGCTGGATGTATGGGAACATGCGTATTACCTTAAATACCAGAATAAACGGGCAGACTATGTTGACAACTGGTGGAACCTGGTAAACTGGGATTATATCCAGCAACGATTTGACACTGCTATGAAATAAAGATGGTTGTCAGGCAGGTACCTGTATAAGCCGGGATTACACGCTACCCAGGTGTAATGCCGGCTTCTTTTTTGTACTTCCTATCTCAGGGGTTATTGTCCTTCCCGGAATTTTCCCTTTTTCAAACATACCTTGAACCGGCCATCTTCACCCTGTGTGGAAGTCATAAGCAAAACCTGGTCGGTATTGACCACAGCCACGCTGTTCCACAGTCCTTCGTGGTTGGGTGCAATACGAAACGGGTTGGCATCTAACAGGCGGAATTTCCGGTAACTCCCAGGTTCGCAGATAGCAATAAATGGAACAGAAACATGCAGCGGATCTTCGCGGGCGGGCCTTTGGTAGCTCGTTTGACCCGTCAGCAGTAGTCCACCATTGGGCAGAACAGCCAGGTAGGGTGCCCCGCAATAAACAGAGGGATCGATCATTTCATCGGGAACCACCGCAATAGTGCGATTGGTGGCCGCACTGCCCGCAATTACCGGGCCTTCCAGGATGGATATGGTAAACCTGCCGCCCCGGGAATTATCTTCAATTGCCGTTAGCAGCCTTGGTTCAGTGGTGTCCAGTAAAATGGAAACCGGCATCCCATCCCGGGCACCGGGGGAATAACTATATCTTACGGGCCCTTGCCAGCTCACTCCTTTATCTACTGAAAATAATTTTGCAATCTCCTGGTCGTTGCTTTCCCGGAAATTATTTTCATCCGAGAAATAGATTTCCAGGCTCCCATCCGGAAGCTCCACCATCTTCGGTTCCCAGCAACCATTCTGGAATAAATTGTCAGCCGTATAAAGAACCTCTATGGATGACCAGCTGCCGTTTACTGGCCGGCGCATCAACCCGATCTGGAAATGGTGTGCGCCACCGGTAACATATGGACGAAGATTCGTCAGGATCATCAAAGTACCATCACTTAATTCAAAGGCTTCGGGGTTATCAACGGAATGATGGGGTGTGTTATGATGAATGACTTCAGGAGCAGACCAGGTGTTTCCATTGTCGGAGCTGAACCTTGCCATAATACCCCCGTTGGTTTCTTTACCGGAATCAAAATAGGTCAGCAGCAAGCGGCCATCCCTTAATGCTATAACCCTCGCATACCCATGGTAATCGGGATCCTCCGGATCCGAAACAACGCGGTATCCCGATTCCCATTCTATGACGGCTGTTGTGGTATCAACATTGTTTATTGGGGACTGAACAGATTTTGACCCGCAATGGCACAAGCTTATCCCTACCCCCAGAACCAGGGGTAACCACTTCTTTGAATAAAATTGCATGACTGTATTATTTCATCCTGACCAGGTCCTTATTGTATAATACCCGGTGAATACGATTCAAATCATCCGCAGACATTTTTATGATCTTGCGATCGTAGGTCATCAGCCCATTGGTTTCCACTTCCACGTCGGTCGTTTGTGTATAGATGGCAGCAGATAATCCTTTTTCGATCAGGTTAGGCATTACCGTTATAAACTCGGCATAGCGCTTAAAGAGATCCTCCTTATTCTTGAAGCTTTGGTATCCCCAATTGTTCTTATCCTGCCAGGTGTGACCTTCTACCGGTAATCCCAAACCGCCGAATTCACCCAACACGATCACCCGGTCCTTTCCAAAAAGCGTGGGGTCGGGCATTAAGGGTTCGGGATAATTATGCAGGTCAATGATATGGCCAACAGGAACAAAGTTGCCGCCACTGGCTGTATTCACCAGGCGGGAAGGATCATCCTGCATGGTCTGCTTTACGATCTCCTCTGTTTTAAACTGACCCCAGGCTTCGTTAAAGGGTACCCAAACCACAATTGATGGGAAATGGTGAAAATCCTTCATGATCTCTTTCCATTCATTCCTGAAAATAGCTTCCGATTCGGGTGTTCTTGCCTTATCGGTTGCTTTGCCGTAAACACCCGGGCGCATTTCCCATTGATTTCCCATATCACCACTTGGCATATCCTGCCAAACCAGCATCCCCAATTTATCGCAGTGATAATACCACCGGGCTGGCTCCACCTTAACGTGTTTGCGGATCATGTTAAAGCCCATCTCTTTTGTTTTGATAATATCGAAAACCAGCGCATCCTCCGAAGGAGCCGTATAAAGTCCATCAGGCCACCACCCCTGGTCCAGGGGCCCATATTGAAAGACAAAAGCGTTATTCAGCAACATCCTTTGTATCCCGTTTGCATCCGGGGCCATAGAGATTTTCCGCATGGCGAAATAAGAGCTGACCTGGTCTATGACCTTTCCCTTGCGCTTAACCGAAATTTTCAGATCGTAGAGGAAGGGATCTTCCGGGCTCCAAAGCCTGGCGCCGGGAACTGGCAGCACCAGCTCCTGGTTGGGGTCTGATTCCTTTTCTCCCACCATTGATTCTCCATTAAAAGCCTGTACCAACACTTGGTCTCCGGCCTGTGCATTCACCACTTCGGTGAAAATGGAAACTTGCTGGCGATCTATATCAGGCGTGGTGCGGGTATATACCGTGTAGGTCCTGGGAACAGCTTCCACCCACACTGTCTGCCAGATCCCGGTAACCGGTGTATACCAGATACCGTGGGGATTTCTGACCTGCTTACCCCGGGGCTGCGGACCTTCATCACTTGGGTCCCAAACCTTAACGGTTATACGCTGTGATCCCTTTTTCTTTATTGCGTTGGATATATCAAAATGAAACGGATCATATCCTCCTTTATGGCTGCCTACCAGCTCTCCATTCACAAATACCTCACATTGCCAGTCTACCGCGCCAAAATGTAACAACACGTTCTTCGACCGGAAGGAGGAAGGCAGGTTGAAATTTCGCTCATACCAGATAACACTGTCTTTCCCTACGGTCTTCTGTACACCGGACAGTGCCGATTCAACCGCAAAAGGAACCAGTATGGAGCCATCGAAAGTGGACGGCTGCGAGGCATTAGCAGCTGGAAGGATGGAATAATTCCAAAGCCCGTTCAGGTTTATCCAGTCGGGCCGAACAAGTTGTGGCCTGGGGTACTCAGCCAACACGTTCTTCACATCCATTCGTTCCGCCCATTCAGTCTTTATTTTATCCCCGGCTGCTACCCATGGCTGCTGCGCCTCTGACGCTGTAGCCGTTGCAATGGCTAACGCAATCGCTAATACGCTTACTATTTTCATGTAAAATACTTTTTACTCCTTTGGTTATGGTGCTTTCTTATTTTGCTGATATCCCAAAATGCTGTACTAATTTATCGTATTCTTCCCTGCTAATGGTTATCATACAACCATGCCTTACTTTTTCCGGTAAGCTGTATTTATCCCAATCACTGAAAAAAGTGTATCCGGAGGCCTGATACCAGGGACCATTGATATTGTCGGCGATGGACAATCCATAGGAAACCCCCGGGTATTGCTCGTAGTACAGGTAATGGATCTTATCATCAGGTGAAGGAATCAACATAGGAGCTTCCCGGAAGTTAGGACTCACAGGCGCCGAAGGCTCTGAGTAAGGCCCCAGCAGCGCGGGTGCTTTGGCAATCCGGATGGTTTTACCTGTTGTCCAATACAGCGTGGGGTATGTCTCGTCCTTTAGGATCGCGTAATAATTATCACCGATCTTACGGATAAATACATCAATGGTTCCCATGTCCCAATCAAACAAACGATTGGGCTGTGTTGGAAAGCTGCGGAGATCCCGCGACAAAACATACAGGGTGCGCTGGCTTGCCCAGTAACGTTCCGGATCCTGTTTGGTTCCTTCCTTATGCGGTGTGTGCCAGGTCATCATATACTGCTGTGATGCTGCATCAAAGAACAATTTTGGTGCACCTATGCGCTGAAGCGCTTCAGCATATCCCGGCGTGCTTTTAAGGTCGGGAGTATACGTACTGTGCAGTTGCCAGCTGATCAGGTCGGCCGATACCCAGATATTGATCTCTGGTGAGGCATCACTGTTATTACCGGCAATATAATAACGACCATCATGTCCTTTACAGATATCCGGGTGCCCCTTATAAGCCGGGAATACCCTTTCCTTATTATTCAGGCTTTTCCAATGCAATCCGTCAAGACTAACGGAATAATATAAACGACCATAATCCGAATGTAGCATATGGGCAAACAAATAGGCCTGGTTTACCGCTTTGCCACCATTCTTTACCTGGCCCGGTGGATCGGGTTGTTGCGCCCGGGCCGGTGCAGGCAACATAATTCCGAACAGTACAAGGACGCCTAAAACTACCTTGAGCATATTATTCTGTTTAATTCTTTACCCGGCAAGGATCACCTGCCGCCTTTTTTATTGATGGCCCTGATGGTTTCAACTTCCTGTTTGCTGAAGGGGGTACCATCTCTTCTTAATATGTCGTGAAACCACAGCAACGGCTCCTTACCATCTTTGATGGGGGTATCCCACGCAAAAATGGTATTGGTCTTGCCGCTTACAAACCCCCAGTTAATGGCCCCTACATTTTCTTTCTTCAGCAGAGGTAGAATTACCTGGAAGAGGCTGCCGTTACGCCTGGCCATATACTCCGTGCAAATCAATGGCCGCTTGTATTTCTTTAAGGTGTCAATGGCGTTCTGATGGTGCTCCACATAATTATAATTATGGTAGGTGATAATATCAGAATTCTCCAACTGGAATTTGTTCAACTCCTGGAAGGGCTGTTCGTTGTTCCATACCCCGGCGGTTAGCGGTTGCGACGGATTTACCTGTCTTGCCCATTCAAACACATTTTTAAGCAGGGGCATACTCTTGATGAATTGGCCGTTGTTACCGGGCTCATTGTACAAATCCCACATCAGGATGCGAGAATCGTTTTTGAAATGTTGCAATACATCTTTTACATACGCTTCCAAAACCTTCAGGGTATCGGGATGGCTGTAAATCATGGTACCAGGATCCCTCACCCAGCCGGAGTTATGGATACCTGGCTTAGGGGCAGGCTGTTTTCCCACCCAGGCAGTATCGTTCCAGCAATCGTCAAAAAACACAAACAAGGTTTTGATACCCTGCCTCGATGAAATACCGAGATAAGTATTCAACCTGTTTTTAAAACCCTCCCTGTCTGCTGTCCACAACAGATGGTGCAGGTAAACCCGCATCACATTAAAACCCAGTTCCCTGGCCCATCCCAGCTCCCTATTGATGGTGGTAGTATCAAAAGTTTCCGCCTGGAACATCTCTAACTGGTTAATGGCAGTGGAAGGCTGAAAATTAGCCCCGGATAGCCATCCCTGTTTGGAATACCAAACACTCGCTTTTTCCGCACTCCAACGTCCTGCCAACGGTTGCCCCTGTGCAAAGCCCAGGAAGAGGCAACACACTATTGCGAACGAAACTTGTTTACATGGTAACATAACTATCGTTTTCATCAATTAATTACTTAAATATTGCTTAATACTGAATTACTCCGCCGGTGCAACCAGGTGGATACCCGTTTTTAACGGTTGCCCAAAATCCGGGGAGCCATCGGACTTCCAGCTGAATTTTTGAGCGCGGGGCGACCTGAATCCGCCGCAACCCTGTCCTGGTTTATCATTGGCATGAAAAAGTATCCAATCTTCCTTGCCATCAGGCGATTTAAAGAAGGAATTGTGGCCCGGCGCATATATTCCATTTTCCGGAGAACTGCTGAATACAGGCTCTTTATCTTTTACCCAGGAAGCAGGATCCAAAAGATTCTCTCCTCCCCTGAACCGTAGCAGGCCCAGCGCATAATTGTCTGTCCAGCAACCGGAGGCAGAAAATACAATGAACAACCGGTTCTTATGGATAAGGGATTGCGGGCCTTCGTTTACGCTTACATGCGGTGGATTTACCGGGTCGTTGAGGGTGCCATGTTTTTCCCATTCGTACAGGGGCTTTGAAATACACACCCGGTTACCGGAGATCGTCCAGGGGTTGTCCATTTTTGCCAGGTAAATATTTTGCTGGCCATTGGTATCTCCCTCCCATCCTGACCAGATCATATACAACTGCCCTTTCCACTCAAAAACATTCCCGTCGATGGCCCATTTATCACTGGGGTCGGCAACCTTCCCTTTAAATATCCAATCTCCGGTGGTGGGATCAGCAGCTGCATTTTCTAGTACATACATACGGTGATTATCGTTACGGCCATCATCCGCGGCAAAGTAGAGGTACCACTTATTCCCGATATAGTGCAACTCAGGCGCCCAGAGTTCCTTTGAATAGGCGGTATTTGCCGGAGGAGTATACACCGTAACGGCCCGGGCCTGGTGCAGATCAGAAAGATTGCGTGTCTTCCAGATCGACAAACGGTTCCCCTGGGTATTGGTATAGTAATAATATCCATCTTTCCAGTAACTGAACGGATCGGCACCAGAAGGCAACAGGGGGTTCCGGAAGGTTTTAACGGCAGACTGGAAGAACCGGAAACTGGGTATAACCAGTTCCGGCTTTTCTATCGCACCATTGCCACGAAAACGGATATCCACCACCGCTGTCCGTCGCGGTGCAACGCCCACACTGTCATAATGGGTGTGCATTACATATTTATATTCTCCTCCGGGCATCCGTAGCAGGTCACCATGACCGGTACCATTTACCCCCAGTTGCTTCCTGCTGATGATCGGTTCCTTTCCCTGTTTTTTCCATGGACCCATAGGATGATCACTAACGGCATAGCCTACCGCATAATCCGGGTTCCTGAAATCATTGGCGGAATAGAACAGGAAATAATTGCTTCCTCTTTTGATCACGGTAGGACCTTCTGCCACCGGCCATTCTGCCTTCTTTGTATTCTCCCAGGGCTCTTCCGCTGCCAGCACTTCCCGGGCTGTGGAAGTATCCACATCGCCCAGGTCTGCCTTCATTTTCGCAACGAATATCCGGTTGCCCCTGGTTAAACGCACATGATAGAGATACCATACGCCGTCACTGTCCCGGAAGAGAAAGGGATCTATCTGCTTTCCGACTCCCGACAATGGTTTTTTGGAAACCTGGCGGAAAGGACCCAGCGGATCATCACTAACGGCGATGGCTATTTGCTCATCGGCCGTATAGGCCATATAGAATTTCCCTTGGTGTTCCAGGACCTGGGGTGCCCAAAATCCTCCATTGCCAAATGCATCGCCTTTCTTTAGTGCAAACCCACCCCTGGCTCCTACGGGCCCGGACCAGTTCACCAGGTCTTCAGATCGGTGTACCACAAATCCATCATTTGACGGCGACCCGGTGCCATACAGGTAATACATACCTTTATGGTGGAAAATAGTGGGGTCCGCCAGCATTACCGGATGCTGTGAAAATGCAGGGCTGGATAGCAGCACCAGCACCAGTAGCAATAATTTCTGGAAATGATTCACGATACTGAATTAATATAAATTATTCTGCGTTAATCCCGGGTTATTCTCCACCTCAATTTGGGGTAGCGGTAACCGGATATGTTTACCAATTACAAAATTGTTGAAATCGGGGTCACGCTGCTTAATGGCATCCACACCTGCCTGGGTCTCCAGATCACCCCAACGCTTGAGATCTGCCCACCGAACGCTCTCACCACATAATTCCAACACCCGCTCCATCTTGAGCCGGTTCAGAAACAACTCCTGGTTGTTGCCAATTTCCGGATAAGCCGCTGCCAGTGGTTTCATGCCTGCCCTTTCGCGCACCAGGTCAACATAATCGTACGCGTCTTCCGTTTGGCCCAATGCATTCAATACTTCCGCATACATCAAAAGAATATCGGCATAACGCAGCAACCTGAAATTATTTTGTGCAAAATAATCTTCGTTGGTCCGGAAATAATCCCTCGCATATTTCCGGTACCAGGCCTCCTGCGCGCCCCACTGCCAGCTGCGGCCATAGATCTTATCGCCGAAATCTGCTTCCAGCTCCGGGTAGAACAGCGTATAGCGCAGCCTGGGATCCAGCGCACCAGCCGCAGTCTTTTCTTTCTTGAATTCATTCACTACCCAGAACCGCGCCTGTCCGTCTGACCAGCCAATTCCCCGCGGAGCAAAGAACTGCGGGCGATTCGTACTCATCGTTGCGTTCACACCATCACCGTCGCCTCCTTTGTTTACATCAGAAAACTGGATCTCGAATACAGACTCCGAATTGTTCTCCAGCAAGTGGGTAAAATTGTCGTTATAATTGTCTACCAACCCATACTGGTCTTTCCCTTCGCCGGTGAAAAAATAGTCCAATGCTGTTTTGGCATCATTCCATTCATGCTGCTGCATGTACAACCGGGCCAGGTAACCCTGTACCGCACCTTTGGTTGGACGACCCACGCTGGCATCAGAATAGGATACAGGCAGATGCGGCAGGGCATCGGTCCAATCTTTTTCCACCTGTGCCCATACTTCCGCCAGGGTGTTTTGCGCGGGCAGGTCATCGGGCTTGGATGGCTCCAGCACCAGGGGAATATTCTCCCACATGATTCCCGCATAGTAATAATGCAGGCCTCTCAGGAACTTAGCTTCGGCAATCAGCTGATCCTTGGCTGCCTGGTTGCTGAATTCAATGGCAGGAACTTTTGTGATCACCTGGTTCAGGCGGAAAATGGCTTTGTAGGTATCCCTCCAGGTTATGTTATTTCCTTCCCAGAAGTTATAATTGACATACTGGAAACGTGTCCAGTCCGCCAGTTCCACCCACGGACTGTTACTGAATCCTTCATCGGATGTCAGGTCAAGCCGGAAGTAGATCCACCGCGACCAAAGACCTGGTTTGTAGAACATCGCATAGGCAGCATTCAGCCCTTTTTGCGCATCGGACTCTGTCTTCCAGAACACATCTTCCGTTAGTGTATTGGGATTCTCTACATCCAGTATTGTTTTCTTGCAGGAACTGAACAACAGAATCACTGTTGACAGCATCAGAGATATTGATAGTAATTTTTTCATGACTTAAGATTGATGGGTAACATTAAAAACCAACAGCCAGCCCAACCGAAAACATTTTTACGTTGGGATAATTGAAACCCGACACACCCCGCTCATAAATACTTGCGTTGTTGAACTCAGGATCCAACCCTTCAAATTTGGTGAAGGTTAACAGGTTCTGGCCTGACACCGATACCTGGGCGGAGTTGAATCCTACCCTTTTCAGAAGGACTTCCGGAATATCATAAGACAGACCTACAAATTTCAGCCGGAAGAAATCACCCGATTCCAGCCAGCGATCGGTATCGCCCCTAGAATTGAGGGTTGAGGCATACACTGCCCTTGGGAAACTGGTATTGGGATTCTGGGGCGTCCAGGGTTTTACTCCAGCCCTGTAATTGGAGTTATCGTCAAACCTGTCTACCAGGCTGCGGTAACCGTTGTACACGGTATAACCGAAGGATCCGAACCAGTTCATGGTTAGTTCAAAACCTTTCCAGCTGGCGCCCATGTTCAAACCCATTTCCACCTTAGGCCATGGATTGGCAACAACAACTTTATCGCTGTTGGTAATTTGTCCGTCACCGTTATGATCCTTGAAACGGATATCGCCGGGGGCGGCATTGGGTTGTATCACTACACCATCTTTGTTTTTGTAATTATCGATTTCTGCCTGGCTCTGGAACAGCCCGTCTGTCTGCAATACATACCACATGCCCAGGGGCTGCCCGATCTCTGTAACGGTATTGCCTACATAAATTTTGGTACGGCCGTAACCCAGATCCTTCACCTCGTTTTTGAGCGTGGTCAAGTTCAGTCCAACGTTATATCCCAACTCTCCCGCCTTGTCGCGGTAGGTAGCGCTGAATTCAAATCCGCGGTTCTGCAGTGTAGCTGCATTCACCACAGGGTTGCCGCCATCGTTTCCGGTAGTAAGGGCAATGGGCATGGTAGTCAGTACATCTTTGGTGGTGGCATCAAAATATTCGGCAGAAAGTGACAGGCGGTTGTTTAACAACACCGCGTCAATTCCATAGTTTTTCTGCGTCAACCGCTCCCATCCAAGATCCTGGTTCACCAACCTCACCTGGGTGGCTCCTGGTAAGATCGCCTGGTTGGTTCCCATCGCTATGGTACTGAAGGTATTGATCACTGCCAGGTAATCCCAGTACCCGATATTGCTGCTGCCCAGGGTTCCGTAACTGGCGCGCAGTTTCAGGTCATTTACCCAGTCAACATTAAAGAATTGCTCGCGACTGATGCGCCAGGCGGCAGACAGGGAGGGAAAATTACCCCATCTTTTGTGCGGGCTCAGCCGGCTGGTGCCATCCCGGCGGATGACAGCATTCAGCATATACCGGTCATCGTAATTGTATTCCAGCCTTCCCAGGTAAGAGAGGATCACGGCCTCATTGATGAAGCCACCGGTCTGGGGTTCATTGCCCTGGTCAAGCGTGCTGTAATAACCGCCCGCAGGGTTCGGCAGCATATTGCGCTTCGTGCCCCAGATCTGCTCATAACGGTCAGACTGGTAGGTTTGTCCCACCACCAGGTTCACGCGGTGATTGCCGAATTCCTTATTTGCTGTAATGGTATTATCTAATTGTTTGGAGAGATAGCGCGCCATGTTTTCGTTGGCAATGGCCGGATCATAGGGCTGGTTCAGTGTCCAGTTTCCTTCTTTGCGCAAATACTTGTAATGATCGCTGCTGGCATCCACTCCCAGGTTCAGCCGGTATTTCAACCACTTGGTAAACTTCAACTCCGACCAGATATTACCACGTATACGCAGGTTTTGCAGGCTTCTGTCTTCCAGGTTCGCAATGGCCACAGGGTTGGTGCCGAAGGTGCGGGCAGTGGCTTCGTTTCCATAACCAAAACCACCCGGATTTCTGTCATCATAAACCGGTATAGTGGGCAATAACCTTACTACATCCGCAATCGGATTGCCGGAGATCTCATCGGCTTCTGAATTACTGATCGCCAGGTTCTCACCGATGCTAAAGATTCCTTTGCTGCCCTGTGAATTGACCCTTAGACTTAAACGGTCAAAATCGGTGCTGATGACCGTACCCTTGTTTCCAAAATAATTGGCGGAAACCATGTAACTGCTGTTGGTGCCACCACCAGAAAAGCTGGCATTGATATCGTTCAGGATACCCGTCTGGAAAGTGGCATCCTGCCAGTCGGTATTATTTTCCAATTCCAGTTGCTGGCGCGGTTTACCCGCATTATCATAGGCCATATAATTCAGGGCCGCAAACTCTTCCGTACCGGCAAGGTCATAACGCGGCATGACCTGTACCGTGGACTTAACATTCAGGTCTACCCGCAGCGGCCCCTGCTTTCCTTTTTTGGTAGTGATGATGATAACGCCGTTAGCCGCCCTGGATCCATAAATGGCCGCAGCGGAAGCATCCTTCAGGATCTGGATCGACTCAATGTCATTGGGATTGAAGTCGCGGTTGGCAGTGGCAATCAACCCGTCGATCACATACAGGGGATTGGTATTGCTCAGGTTCTTGATACCCCTGATCTGGATATTGGCCTCCGATCCCGGGCGGCCAGATGCACGCACATATACCCCCGATGCCAGGCCTTGCAGTGACTCGGCCACCGTGGTAGCCTGTCGCTTTTTGAGCTCATCGGGATTGACAACGGAAATGGCACCCGTCAGGTCTTTCTTACGCTGTGTTCCATATCCCACCACTACTACCTGCTGCAGGTCCTCAGATACCGTTTGCAACTCTATATCCAGGAAGGAATCGTTCTCCACCTTCACATCGCGGCTCAGGTATCCCACGTGACTGATGGAGAGCAGGTCACCCGCGGAGGCTTCAATGGAGAAAACTCCATCCGGACCGCTGACAACCGATCTTCCCGATGATTTGATTAAAATAGTGGCACCTGATATGCCGGTACTGTTGCCAGTCCGGATCTTGCCCTTAACTGCTGTTTGCCCCAATGTTTGCAGGTTGACGCAACAGAACGCCAACACCATCACAAACCCGGCAAGCAATCTACTTTTCATGAAATTAATTTTGGTTATGATTTAGCAATCGGGTTAAAAAGAATCCATTACCCTTTATCGTTTTCAAAGTAAATTCAATAGCCAGTCAACAGCCCTCCATTTCGTATCAATAATTAATCAAAACGTAACAAAGAAGCATAAGAGGATTTGTTGCAAAGCATTTCAAAGGATATTTTTGATCACCCATCATGTACCATTGCCATATACCAGCCTCCCGGTGGATCCTGATCCTCATCAGCCTGTTTGCCCAGTTATCACTCAGTGGGCAGCAATACTATTTCAGGCATTACCAGGTAGACCAGGGGCTGTCTAACAACACCATTTATTGCAGCCTGCAGGGCGATAATGGATTTATGTGGTTCGGCACTAAAGAGGGATTGAACCGGTTTGACGGATACCGGTTCCGGTTATTCTCCACACCCAAAACGAAAGAAAGGCCGGTTAACAGCGACTATATCTACTCGTTGTACAAAGACAGGAAGGGCACCATTTATGCGGGCGCTAAAAGCGGGCTGTACCGGGTGGATGAATTCAGCGAACAACTCATATGCATAACCGATACCTTACGTGACATTTTCTCCATGGTCCAAACTCCCAACGGGGAAGTATGGTTCAATTCCGGCTTGTCACTGCACAGTTATGACCCGGCATCGGGTAGGATCAGAAGGATACTGCCCGCAAACGATATCCGGACTACGGCCATCACCATCACGAACGATCAGAGGATATGGATCGGCGATGAATATGGAAACATTTACCGATTCCATGATGCCGACTCCAGCTTCTCTAAATTCCATGTATTCAATAACACCTCTCCCGAAGTATTGAAGCGCATCAACAAACTGGTGCCGGACGGAAACTCGGATATCTTCATTTGCACGGCCGGCCAGGGCATCAAACAATTTACCGCGGCCGATTCCACTTACACGGACATCATCACCTATAATGCAGACAGAACGCCGGTTTTCGCCCGCGACGTTCTGAATCTGGACAGCACCAATTACTGGATGGCGACTGAATCGGGCATCTTTATTTATAACAGGAACAACAAGAAAATCATTAACCTGCGCAAGACCTTCCAGGACCCCTACAGCATCTCCGATAATGCTGTTTACAATTTAACCAGTGACAATGAAGGAGGTATCTGGTGCGGCACCTATTTTGGCGGCATCAATTATTACCACCAGCAATACTCGAATTTCCAGAAATATTATCCCGACCTGTCCAATGCCTCCATCAGCGGCAGTTCCGTCAGGGAGATCCGGACAGACTCCTATAATAACCTTTGGATGGCAACAGAAGACGCGGGGCTCAACCGCATGAACCTGGCTACCGGCGAAATCAAACAGTTTAAACCTGCCGGGAAAAAAGGGGACATCTCCTATTCCAATATTCACGGACTCCTGGCAGATGGTAACGATCTTTGGATCGGCACTTTTGAACATGGGCTGGATATCATGAATATCAGGACGGGTAACGTTTACCGCCATTATGACCCGGGGCCCGGCAAAAATGACCTCACCAGCAATTTCATTGTGACCATTATTAAAAACCGCGCCGGCAATATCTACCTTGGTACCGGGAGCGGTGTGTTTCGGTACCGGCCCCAAACAGATGATTTTGAACCCATCAAAGACATGCCCCGAAACATTTTCGTTTCCATTTTATACGAAGACCATAGCGGCAGGATCTGGGTGGGCACCCACGGCGCGGGAACTTATTATTTTAACCCGCTGACCGGGGAAACAGGAAACCTCAACAGTTCAGGACTGAAATCGAATGTGGGCGAGCATATCAATATCAACGATATCATTGAGGACCGGGAAAAACGACTTTGGATCTGTACCGAGGGGGGTGGACTGGTAAGGCTCGCCGCAAACAGGCAAACAGATACTATTTACTGGTCGGGAAACGGGTTTCCGAGTAATTATATCTTCAAAGCACTGCAGGACCGGGATGGAACCATTTGGATCAGTACTTCGCGGGGATTGGTAAGAATGGATCCGCGTGATCACAGTATCACTGTCTTCACAAAAGAAACGGGGTTGCTGAATGACCAGTTCAATTACAGTTCCGGAACCATCGACCCAAGTGGCAGGCTCTATTTCGGAAGCATAAAAGGCATGATCAGTTTCCTGCCGGATGACATCAAAGAGAACGACTTCACCCCGCGAATTTTCATAACCGGATTCCAGGTCCACAATAAGGAATTGAGCATTCGATTATCTGGCTCTCCTTTGAAACAATCCATCCTCCATACCGATAAAATCACCCTTCCCTATGACCAGTCTTCCTTCAGTATTGATTTCGCTGCACTTAGTTTCACTTCCCCGGAAGTGACCACCTACCAATATAAAATGGAAGGACTGGATGACCAATGGATCTACCTGCAGTCGAATCGTAAAGTCTATTTCACCAACCTCTCAGCAGGCAAATACCGCTTCCTGGTGAATGCCAGGACCTCCGCAGGAAATACCACAGATACACGGGAACTGACCATACAGATCCTGCCTCCGATATGGGCTACCGGTTGGGCATATGCGTTATACCTGTCGCTCCTGGGATTATTGGCTGCCTACCTCTTCATCACTTACCACAACCGCATTCAACTGCGAAAAGAAAAAGAGATCTACGAAGCCAAAATTGATTTTTTCACCAATGTGGCACATGAAATCAAAACACCCCTCACCCTGATCAAGGGACCGGTAGAAAACCTGCAGGAAAAAACCGAAGAACTGCCCTCCATAAAAAAGGATGTGAGCATGCTGGAAAGGAATACCAACAGGCTTATTAACCTGGTACAGCAAATGCTGGACTTCCGGCAAACCGAAACCAGGGGATTTCATCTCGACTTCAGCAAGGTGAATATCAGCAACGAAGTGACTGAAGTTTTCGATGATTTTAAACCATCGGCGCAGAAAAAAAGATTGGAATACAAACTGCTACTTCCTGAAACTGTATTACAGACAATGGCCGATGAAGAAGCCCTGCAAAAGATCTTCAGTAACCTTTTCAGTAATGCCATCAAATACGGAAACACCCTGGTAGTGGTGGAGCTTAAACTACCCGGGCCCGGAAACCCGTCCTGGCGCCTGGAAGTCAGCAATGATGGATTTATCATCCCGGCTGACATGAAAGAAAAGATCTTTGAACCCTTTTTCCGCCTGAGTGAATCGGGAAGGCAAAAAGGTACCGGTATCGGTTTAACTTTGGCA
Organism: uncultured Flavihumibacter sp.; assembly: GCA_965649495.1. Taxonomy (GTDB): domain Bacteria; phylum Bacteroidota; class Bacteroidia; order Chitinophagales; family Chitinophagaceae; genus Flavihumibacter. The sequence goes on from CBFGLD010000011.1 coordinate 28,511, forward strand.
AGATCGCTTGCAGAACTGCATGGTGGAAAATTGTACCTGGCCGAAGCAACAGGGGATACCAACAAATTTGTGCTTGAAATCCCTTTCAGCCAGTAATTCAAAAAACGCATGGTATGAACCCGCTTATCTTAATTGTTGACGACGAAGAGGATATCCTGGAACTGCTGGAGTCCATCCTCCAGCAAAAATATACCGTTATAAAAGCACACGACGGCAAAGAAGCCATCGACCTCTTAAGCAAAGAGGCGGTACACCTGATCGTATCAGATGTGATGATGCCGGAAATCGATGGCTTTGAACTCTGTAAAACCGTCAAGTCAAATTTCGAATACTCACACATACCCGTTATCCTGCTCACCGCAAAGAACACGATCCAGGCCAAGGTAGAGGGACTGGAACTGGGTGCCGATGCCTATATCGAAAAACCCTTTTCGAAGGAACATTTACTGGCCCAGATTCAGAGCCTGTTAGCTAACCGGAAAATGATCCGGGAATACTTTGCCAGTTCCCCGCTGGTGCACATCAAAAGCATTTCACACAGCAAGGCGGATGAAAAATTCCTGGAGCAACTCAATAATGCCATCCAGGAACACCTGGAAGACCAGGACCTGGATGTGGAGAAACTGGCAAGGATCATGACCATGAGCCGGATCACCCTGTACCGAAAAATCAAAGCCGTTTCTGATCTTACCCCACTGGAACTCATCAACATTACCCGGCTGAAAAAAGCGGCTGAAATGCTGGCCCAGGGAGAATATAAGATCTATGAGATTGCTGATATGGTTGGATACAGTTCCCAGGGAAATTTTGCCCGGAACTTCCTGAAACAATTCAAAATGACACCTACCGATTACATGCAATCGAAAAACAAATGACGCCAAATTGCCTTACCAGAAAACCGCGTACAGAACAACCAATATCAACGTGATCAACAATGCTCCTACGGTAAAAGCCGGATCGGGCCGGAAATCACGGGCTTCCATCTCCAGTGCTTTCGGGCGCACTCCATTTTTCAGGTCTACCATGCTGATGATATACATACCTGCCATGCAGATCAGGAATACAAAAGCCATACGGTCTATAAAGGGGATCTCATAAATACCTTCCGCGTTAGGAACAGCAAATCCCCATGGGGCCAAACCGGAAAGATCCGCCACCAGTGGAAGGAACTTAAAGAACACCGATAAAATAAACCCGCCGATGGTTGCAAATAAGGCCGCGGAGGAAGTTGCTTTCTTCCAAAAGAAACCGAGGATGAACATGGCAAAGATGCCGGGAGAAACAAAACCGGTATACTCCTGTATGTATTGGAATCCTCCCTTTTTATCGATTCCCAGGAAGGGTGAGATCAATATGGAGAGAATAATGGCTACGACCACGGTAACGCGTCCCACCCATACCAGCTTCTTTTCATCGGCCTGCGGTGCAAATTTTTTCTGGTAAATATCCAGCGTAAAAATGGTGGAGATACTATTGGCTTTTCCCGCAAGGGACGCCACCACCGCGGCGGTGAGCGCGGCAAATGCCAATCCCTTCAACCCCGGTGGCAACAGGTTTAACAGTACCGGGTATGCGCGGTCTGGATTCAGCTCCCCTCCCTGCAGCATATCCGCCTGGAAGTTACCACCTTGGTATAATACATATGCGGCAATACCGGGTATCACCACGATCAGGGGCATCAGCAACTTAAGGAACGCTGCAAAGAGAATGCCTGCCCGCGCCGTTTTCAGGTCGGCCCCCAATGCCCTTTGCGTGATATACTGGTTACAGCCCCAGTAGTTCAGGTTCACGATCCACATCCCGCCGATGAGTACCGATAAACCGGGGAGATCCATATAGTTAGGGTTCCCGCGCTCAAAGATCATATTGAAATGACCCGGGGCTTTAGCCTGCAACAGGCTCAGTCCCTGCAAAGGCCCCTTTCCGCCAAAATGTTCACTAACCAGTTCCAATGCCAGGTAAGTGGTGGCCAGTCCGCCCAGTATCAGGAAAAACACCTGGATCACATCCGTATAACCGATCACCTTCATGCCACCCAGCGTGATCAGGATGGCAAACAAACCCAGCGCCAGCATGCACACCGTGAAATTGATCCCCGATATGCTACTTACCGCCAGTGCTCCCAGGTAAAGGATGGATGTCAGGTTCACGATCACGTACAACAATAACCAGAATATTGCCATGATCATGGCCACCGTTCCATTGTACCGCTGCTGCAAAAACTGCGGCATCGTGTAAATTTTGTTCTTCAGGTAAACCGGTATGAAAAACAGGGCCACGATGATGAGGGTGGCAGCCGCCATCCATTCATAGGCGGCAATGGCCAGACCCATCTTGAATCCCGACCCGCTCATCCCGATAAACTGTTCGGCTGAAATATTGGAGGCTATCAGCGATGCACCGATGGCCCACCAGGTGAGAGACCCTTCAGCCAGGAAATAATCTTTACTGTCCGCCACCTTCGACCGTTTCCGGTTATAGACCCACCAGCCATAAACAGCCACCACCAGGAAGTATATTCCGAAGACCAGGTAATCTTTTACATGCAGCATATTCATAATCAGGGAGCTGTTGTTTTGACTGAAAATTTATAGAGTGACCGTGACCGGTAAGTTTCGCCGGGTTCCAAAACAATATCCGGGAAATTGGAATGATGGACGGCATCCGGAAAATGTTGGGTTTCCAGGCAGAAGGCCGTACGGTATTCATCCATCGCGCCCGACTTGAACCGGTTCCTGCCCTGCATGAAATTACCGCCATAAAATTGCAGTCCGGGTTCGGTGGTCCATACTTCCATATGAATGCCGGAAACATCACCCGTTACCTCCGCCGCTTTGGTAAAGTCGCCTGTTGTATTTAAAACGAAATTGTGATCGTAACCACCGCCAAACCGCAATTGTTCATCGGCTGTTTCCAGCCTTTGTCCGATGGCGGTAGGTTGCGTAAAGTCAAACGGCGTTCCGGAAACAGCCGCCAGTTCACCTGTGGGTATGAGTGTGGAATCTACCGGCGTATATTGGTTGGCGTTAATGAACAGCAGGTGCTTGTTGATGCTGCCGCTGCCTTCCCCGTTCAGGTTAAAAAAAGCGTGATTCGTAAGGTTCACGAGGGTGGACTTATCCGTTGTTGCTTCATACCGGATATCAAGGGCATTTTCATGTGTCAGGGTGTAGGTCACCGTTACATCCAGGGTGCCCGGGAAACCCTCTTCCATATCGGGGGAAACATAGCGCAGCTGCAGCGTGGTATCCGTTGCCTGCACCACCTCCCAGACCACGGCCTGGAAACCTGCTTTTCCGCCGTGCAGGGTATTGGGACCATTATTGGTGAACAGGGTGTAGTCGCGGTCTTTCAGCCGGAATTTCCCCTGGGCAATGCGGTTGCCCACCCTTCCGATCGTAGCGCCGAAATAGGGCTCGGTAGATTGGATAAACCCTTCCAGTGAGGAAAATCCCACCACCACATCCCGCGGCCGGCCTTCCCTGTCCGGAACCTGCAGGCCAACGATACGGCCGCCATAGTTGGTGATCCAGGCCTTCATGCCTATCCCGTTATCCAGTTGGTACAGCGCGGTCTTCTTTCCGTTGAGGGTGCTATCAAAGCGTTTAAACATGTCCGTTTGTTGATCACCGGCCTCTCCGGATTGGGGTTCTGCCGGCTGGCAGGAACAAATACTGGTTATTACCAGTGTTGCAAGCATCGTTCGCAGCATATTATGTTGTTTTGGTCTTACTCTTACTAAGGCGCGCAGGTATAATGCAGGGGAGGCAATGCGCGTAATTGCTCCGCAGCCCATTCCGCGGTGATATCCCTTTGCGGGTTGGCCAGCATCTCGTACCCCACCATGAATTTTTTTACTGTGGCGGAACGCAGCAGGGGTGGATAAAAATGCATGTGCCAGTGCCAGCCAGCGGTATCACCCTGGTTTACGGGCGCCTGGTGGATGCCCGCTGAATAGGGAAAAGACACCTGGAACAGGTTATCGTACCGGGTGGTCAGCTCCTTTAACACCTCAGCCAGAGCCTTGCGTTCCGCAGTGCTGAAATCACTGGTATAGGATACCTGTCTTTTGGATATCACCATCGTTTCATAAGGCCAGGTGGCCCAGAACGGCACCAGCACCACGAAATGTTCGTTTTCCAAAATGATCCGCTCCCGCTGTTGCAGTTCCAATGCCAGATAATCATTCAGCAAGCTGCGTCCATTTTTTTCATAATAGGCCTGCTGCTCGCGCAACTCTTTTACGATCTCCAGCGGTAAGGAAGAGGAAGCCCATATCTGCCCATGCGGATGCGGATTACTGCATCCCATGATCTCGCCCTTGTTCTCAAAGACCTGTATATACCGGATGGATGGATCAGCTGCCAGTTGCTCAAACTCCCTGCACCATAATTCAATGACAGCTTCAATGGATGCCAGGGGCAATAAGGGCAGGGTGAGGTCATGCCGCGGCGAAAAACTGATGACCCGGCAGGTTCCCTTCTCCGCTTTAGCGATCAGCAGCCCTTCCTGCTGGTACTCGCCTGCCGGAGTATCCGGCAACAGGGCTGCATAATCATTGGTAAACGCATAGGGCGCTGTATAATTCTCATTAGGCATGCCATCCGCACGGTTATTACCCGGACAGAGATAACAGCCTGGGTCATACGCCGGACGGTCTGCAGCGGGTATGGATTCCTGCTTGCCCTGCCAGGGCCTTTTGGTGCGGTGCGGCGATACCAGTATCCATTCGCCCGTCAATATATTCTTTCGCGTGTGCGGATGTTCCTTATAAGTAAACGATTCCATATCCATTATAAACTTCCCTCCAGTGCGGTGCCGTTCCCGATACTTACAATGTAGGGGCGCATCACCTTCCCGGTTTTTGAATAATACATGTTTGTAACGGTTTCGATCACCTGCTCCACGGCAGGTGCTTCCACCAGGTTGATGGTACATCCCCCAAAACCGCCTCCCATCATGCGTGCCCCGTATACCCCTGACAGCGGCCGGGCAGCCTCCACCAGGATGTCGAGCTCCGGGCAACTCACCTCGTAGTGGCTTCGGAGCCCTTCGTGCGACTGGTACATTTTCTGTCCAAAGGCTTTCATATCCTGCTGGTCCAGCAATGCGCAGGCATCCAGCAGTCGCTGGTTCTCCTCCACCACATATCTGCAACGGTCATAGATAACCGCATCTTTGGGTAACACAAAGGCATCCAGCATTTCAAGGGTTACATCCCGCAGGCTTTGCACCCCGGGGTGATGCAGGCGCACCATGGCCACCCCCTCCTCGCATTGCTGCCTGCGGATATTGTATTCGCTGCCGGCCAGCGAGTGCTTGATATTGGTATCCATCAACACGATCCGGAATCCCTCCATGCGGAACGGTACATAGGTATAGGAAAGCGTGCGGCAGTCTAAACGGATCACATTATCCGCTTTTCCGAACATGCTGGCAAACTGGTCCATGATCCCACAGTTCACTCCCACATATTGATTCTCGGCCCGTTGTGCCAGCTGTACCATAGCAAGGGTGTCCAGCTTCCAATCAAAGAGTTGGTTCAGGGCATAGATAACGGCGCATTCCAGCGCGGCAGAAGAAGACATGCCGGCCCCCAGGGGCACATCACCGCCGAACACGAGATTGAATCCCCCTGCCGGCAATGGCAGCCGCCGGACCTGCTCCACCACACCCAGGATATAATCGGGCCAGTCGTGCCGTGCCATTCCAATATTGTCAAGATCCGTCTGGCAATAACTATTAAGGTCATGCGAATAAAGGTGGATCTCCTGGTCCGCCCGCCTGCTGATGGCCACCACGGTTTTTTTATTGATGGCTGCCGGTAATACATACCCCTCATTGTAATCGGTATGCTCCCCGATCAGGTTTACCCGGCCGGGTGATGCCACCACCAGGGGACTGGCATCAAATATTTCGATAAACCTGCTCCGGATGATCTCAGCCAAAGCGGCACTGGAACTCACTACCATAATTTTCAATTGAGCCACCCCGTCCCTCCCCTGGACAGGGGAGGGTGATTGGGTGGGAACGACTGCTTGTCAAAACTTTTATAGCATAGAACTACTTCGTTACAAAGATGACCCATTGGATTTTGCTTTTATGGTCCATTTGTATCAATAAATGATCAAACTGTTTCAGCTTGCAGATTTTGGGTTCCCCAAAAATTCATTAGGTTTGAAAGAACACCGCGGCAGCCATGCAACAGCAACAGGAAAACTTCAGGGTACAACAATGGGTGGTGATCATCGCCGTCATACTCTTTGGGATTAAGATCACGGCATGGTTCCTGACAGGGTCTGTATCCATCCTTACCGACGCCCTGGAAAGCACGGTGAACGTGGTTTCCGGCTTCATCGGGCTGTACAGCCTTTATGTGGCATCCAAACCGCGCGACATCAACCATCCTTACGGTCACGGCAAAGCGGAGTTCATCTCCGCAGCAGTGGAAGGCACCCTTATCATGATCGCCGGCCTTATCATCATCTATGAAGCCATCAATAATTTCATCCACCCCCATGAATTGAAGGCGCTGGACAAAGGCATGCTGCTGGTAGCGCTGGCAGGCGTCGTCAATTACGTCATGGGATGGATCGCCATACGCCGCGGCAAAAAGAACAACTCCCTTGCCCTGGTGGCCAGTGGCCGTCACCTGCAGTCCGACACCTACTCCACCATCGGCATCCTGGTGGGTGTGGCACTCATCTGGTTCACCGGGCTGAAAGTGATCGACAGCATCGTGGCGCTGATCTTCGCATTTATCATCATCTTCACCGGCTACCGCATATTGCGGGAATCCCTGGCCGGTATCATGGATGAGGCCGATATCGCCCTGCTGGAAAAAATGGTGGCAACCCTTAACAGCGATCGCAGGGTCAACTGGGTGGACCTCCATAATCTTCGGGTGATCAAGTACGGTAGTATCCTGCATGTGGACTGCCATCTCACCGTTCCCTGGTACCTGAATGTGCACGAAGCGCATGTGGAGGTGGACCTGCTAAGCAAGCGCATCCGCGAAGGGTTTGGTGACACCATCGAATTGTTCGTGCATTCGGATGGTTGCCTGGATTTCAGCTGCGCCATCTGCGCCAAGCCCGACTGTGCCGTCCGCAAACACCCTTTTGAAAAAAGGATCGAATGGACCGTGGCCAATATCCTGTCCAACGAAAAACACCGCCTGCCCCCGCTTTGAACAAATCGCCCTAAATTCGTGGCGTTAAACACACCACCATGAATGCTTGGAAAGAATACCAGGAAAAACATAAGGAAAGGTTTCTGAACGAATTGCTGGAACTGCTGCGTATCCCCAGCGTGAGTGCACGCAGTGAACATAAGGCCGATATGGTGGCCTGCGCCGAAGCGGTCAAAAAAAGCCTGCTGGACGCGGGGGCTACCTCCGCCACTCTTTATGAAACCCCGGGACATCCCATTGTTTACGGGGAACGCATATCCGATCCGTCCAAACCCACCGTCCTGGTATATGGTCACTATGATGTACAACCGCCCGACCCGCTGGAACTCTGGAACAGCGGTCCCTTTGACCCGCTGATCAAAGAAGGCAAGATCTTCGCCCGCGGCGCCTGTGACGATAAGGGCCAGTTCTATATGCATGTTAAAGCCATGGAAACTATGGTGGCCGCAGGGGAACTGCCCACCAATATCAAATTCCTGATCGAAGGGGAAGAGGAAGTGGGCTCGCCCAACCTGGCCAATTTCGTAAAGGCCAACAAAGCCCTGCTGGATGCGGATGTGATCCTGATCAGCGATACCGCCATGATCAGCATGGATACGCCCTCTATTGATATCGGCGTGCGCGGACTCTCTTACATAGAAGTGGAAGTGACCGGTCCCAACCGCGACCTCCACAGCGGGGTATACGGTGGCGCGGTGGCCAACCCCATCACCATCCTGTCCAAACTGATCGCATCCCTGCACGACGAGAACAATCACATTACCATCCCCGGTTTTTACGACAACGTGGTGGAAGCCACCCCCGAAGAAAGAGCCCTGATGGCAGCAGCCCCCTATGATGAAACGGCTTTCAGGGAGGACCTGGGGGTGAAAGCACTCTGGGGCGAAAAAGGCTATACCACCAATGAACGCACCGGTATCCGCCCCACCCTGGAACTCAACGGGATATGGGGAGGTTATACCGGCGAAGGCGCCAAAACGGTGCTGCCGTCCAAAGCCTTTGCCAAGATCTCCTGCCGCCTGGTACCCGACCAGCAGAGCGATACCATCACCAAACTGCTGATCGATCACCTGCATGCCATCGCGCCGGATTACGTGACCCTGAAAGCCAGCCTCCACCACGGAGGTGAGCCCTATATGACCCCCATCGACTCCGACGGATACAAGGCCGCGGCCATGGCCATCGAGAAAACCTTCGGGAAACAACCCATCCCGGTTCGCGGCGGCGGCAGCATACCCATCTGCTC
>CBFGLD010000012.1:0-35481 GCA_965649495.1 uncultured Flavihumibacter sp.
CATCCACCAGGCGACGGGTCAGGTAACCCGCATCCGCAGTTTTAAGGGCCGTATCCGCCAGACCCTTACGGGCACCGTGGGTAGAGATAAAATAATCCAGTACGTTCAGTCCGCCTTTAAAGTTGGAAAGGATCGGGTTTTCGATGATCTCGGAACCGGTAGAGCCACTTTTACGTGGCTTGGCCATCAGACCGCGGATACCAGCCAGCTGCTTAACCTGCTGCTTGCTACCACGCGCACCGGAATCCAGCATCATGTAAACCGAGTTGAAGCCCTGTTTGTCATTTTGCATTTCGCGGATAAGGGTCTCCGTGATCCGGGTATCCACCCTTGACCAGATATCAACTATCTGGTTGTATCGCTCGTTATTGGTAATGAGACCCATGTTATAGTTGTCCCATACTTCATCCACCTCGGTTTTGGCCATTTCCAGCAATTGTCCCTTTACTTCGGGGATGATCAGGTCCTGCGGGTTGAAGGACAAACCACCTCGGAAGGCCATACGGAATCCGAGCTGCTTGATATCATCCAGGAATTTGGCCGTTTTGGGAACGTTGGTAATATTGATGATATCACCGATAATATCCCGAAGGCTCTTCTTGGTGAGCAGCGCATTTACGAATCCCACTTCAGCAGGCACGAACTGGTTAAATAATACCCGTCCCACCGTAGTTTCTATGATCTTTTTCTCGAGCTGGCCATTCTGGCGAACGTCGGTTCTTACCTTGATGGGGGCGTGCAGGTCTATCCTGTTTTCATTCAGGGCAATGATCACTTCCTCGGGGGAGTAGAATGTCATTCCTTCTCCGCGCACCTTTTCGGTATCGGTAGATTTTTTACCCTTGGTAATATAATACAGTCCCAGAACCATGTCCTGCGAAGGCAGGGTGATGGGTGTTCCATTTTGTGGGTTCAGGATATTATGAGAAGACAGCATGAGCAGCTGTGCTTCCAGTATGGCTGCATTGCTGAGAGGTACGTGCACCGCCATTTGGTCACCGTCAAAGTCGGCGTTGAAGGCGGTGGTAACCAGCGGGTGTAATTGGATCGCTTTACCTTCAATCAGTTTGGGCTGGAAGGCCTGAATAGACAAGCGGTGCAGTGTTGGGGCACGGTTCAGCATTACCGGGTGCCCTTTCAGGATATTTTCGAGAATGTCCCAGATAACCGGTTCCTTTTTGTCCACCAGTTTACGGGCACTCTTAACTGTTTTCACAATACCTCTTTCGATCAGCTTGCGGATAATGAAAGGTTTGAATAATTCGGCCGCCATATCCTTTGGAAGTCCGCACTCATGCATTTTCAGTTCGGGTCCCACCACGATTACGGAACGACCGGAATAGTCGACTCGCTTACCGAGCAGGTTTTGACGGAAACGCCCCTGCTTTCCTTTCAGCACATCTGACAGTGATTTCAGCGCGCGACCACCCTCTGCTTTAACGGCATTGGATTTACGGCTGTTATCGAAGAGGGAATCAATGGCTTCCTGCAGCATCCGCTTTTCATTACGCAGGATCACTTCCGGCGCTTTGATTTCCAGAAGGCGCTTGAGTCGGTTATTTCGGATAATAACCCGGCGATAGAGGTCGTTAAGATCCGAAGATGCAAACCGGCCACCATCCAGGGGAACAAGTGGGCGCAATTCCGGTGGAATCACCGGGATATATTGCATAACCATCCACTCCGGACGGTTGGTAATGCGGCTGTTGGCATCCCGGAAAGCTTCCACCACGCTCAGGCGCTTGAGGGCGTCGGCTTTACGTTGCTGGGAAGTTTCGGTTGCAGCGGCATTCCTCAGGTCATAACTCAGTTGGTCCAAGTCAATCCGGGCGAGTAGATCATGAACGGCTTCAGCCCCCATCTTCGCAATGAATTTATTAGGATCCTCATCGGGGAGGTACTGGTTATCTTTTGGAAGTGTTTCCAGCATATCCAGGTATTCTTCCTCCGTCAGCAGATCACCTACATTTTGTCCCTTATCGGCACGGATACCGGGCTGGATCACTACGAAACGTTCGTAGTAAACAATGCTCTCCAGCTTCTTGGAGCTCATCCCCAACAGATAACCGATCTTGTTGGGAAGGCTTTTGAAGTACCAGATGTGAACCACGGGAACCACCAGTTTGATATGCCCCATACGCTCACGGCGTACCTTCTTTTCGGTAACTTCAACACCACACCGGTCACATACGATACCTTTATACCGGATGCGCTTGTACTTGCCACAGGCACATTCGTAATCCTTCACAGGTCCGAATATCCTTTCACAGAACAGACCATCGCGTTCGGGTTTGTAGGTACGATAGTTAATGGTTTCAGGCTTCAACACTTCACCGTAACTCTTTTCGAGGATCGAATCCGGTGATGCCAGTCCAATCGTGATTCGGGAGAAATTAGACTTGGGACGATTTTCTTTTTTGATAGCCATAGATATACTGCAGATTGTGTTTTATGGATCCTATCTTGCTGTTCGGGCAGGGATTACATACAAATTCCTGTTCGTTTTCACCTTAGAAGCGCTAACGAAACAGACTGATAATCAATACTTTATATGGAATACACCTATCTTTCCCAACTTAAATAGTGGGCAAAGATAATGAAATACCCGGATAGCAAAAAATTGCTTATGCTGTTCGTTTTTTCCGGGTGCCCTGGGCTTTCCTGCGTATCACGTCCTGAACCGGTATACCATCCACCTTACTTTCCAGCCAGCTGATCACATCCAGGTAGGAGAAGGTCCGGGTTTCATGGGGATCATTTTCATAAGGCTTGATCTTTTCCAGTAGTTTACGGAAGGCTGCTTTTTCTGATCCGGCACTCAGGCCGAAGGATTTTTTAAGGAAGCGGAACATTTCCTCTTCCACCACACTCAGACTACCCATTTTGGCCATAAAGCGGTATACCGATTTCATCAGGTATTCCAGGATATCTGTATTACCCATTTCATAATGAGCGATCAGATGTAATAAACGCGCATAACATTGCAGGTCTGTACGCAGGTCTACTTTCCAATTGATGATCTTTTGCAGGTAATCGATCGCTCTTTCATTATCACCGCTTCCAAAATAGAGACAGGCAATTTTGTAATAGAAGATCAGGATACGGTGGCGGTCCAGCTGCAGGTGGTATTCATCCAGCTTTTCTTCCAGGTAGGGAATCAATTCCAGCCCTTCGGTGAAGGTACCCCGCAAAAAGTGCTGGTTGATGCGCCCCTGTTGCAGGTATACGAAAGCCTGAATCCTGTTATTATCGTTCCGCTGCACCACTTCCTGTTTTTCCAGGTTTTCAAATACCGCCAGAGTCTTACTGAAGCCATCTTCGTTTTTCAGGTCGAAGTGGGCGCTCAGGAGGTTGTGCAGCCCTTTGATGTATTGGAGCGTTTCTACCTTGATCATTTCCGGATGCTTTATGAACAGTTCCGTCCATTTGGACGTATACCGGTAATACATAAGGAAATCCTGCCGGATAAATGCATACCAGCAATAGCTTTGGGCCACGTACAGGTGTTCGTAGAACCCGCGTGCCTGGTGGGGAGTAGCGGGTAAATGTTTCTCGAAAAATGCGTCCAGTTCTGCTTCATCCCTTTTATTCCGCGCATGGCCATGGCGGATGTACCAATCGTATAAGAGAAGAGATAAATTGGAGCTGTCACTGATACTTTCCAACTTCTGGGTGATATTTTCCGATTCGTTAACCAGGGTACCTGCGCGGTGCTCACTGCTCCGGGTGATATGCAGGGCCTCGATCTTTTTCTCAAAGAATATTGCCTGCAGCTGGAAAGTGGCCTGATTGTGTTGCCGGGCCAGGTCTTTCAGTTTATCCAGCACCTTGAGGCTTTGAAGGTATAACCCTTTATTATAGAGAATCCGGGCATAGCCCATTTGTTCATGAAGTTGAATATCAATGTTTTGATCATCTTTTATGAGTAGAAGGCTTTGCAGGATCAGCCGGTTCAGGTGCGCTTTCAGGTTGGATAACTGCTGCTTTTTGATCCCCTGCGTTTTTCGGAGCAGGGTGGCTTCATCGTACTCGGTCATTTTGTCAAGCGCGTCAAACAACTCGATCACCTTGAGGTTATCGGCCGAAGTATTTCGGGTCACGTATAACTTAAAATTCCTTTTTTCCGACTTTTCGAGGGATTTCACCAATTGGAATAAGGAATCAACGGTTCTGTTGGGCATCGTAATAGTTCATATTTAAAATCCTTACCTGCAGGGCATTCCAGCGAATCCACTCCCCTTTAAGGACTGTAATTTACGTGGGATTTTGATTTTATTGGCGCGGTACTACGTACTACTTTCGATATGCGGGTCCCTGTAGTCAAATCAACATAGCAAGCAAAACCAGATTTACAGGGCCCGCATTTTTTTAAACAGCACCTACATGAGTAAGAAGATCTTCATTTTTGATACCACCCTGAGGGACGGCGAACAGGTACCGGGATGCAAACTCAATAAAAAGGAAAAGATCGAGCTGGCACTTGAGTTGGAATCACTGGGCGTGGATATCCTGGAAGCGGGCTTCCCTATCTCCTCCCCCGGCGACTTTGAAGCTGTAAATGAGATCGCAAAATTGCTCAAGAATACCACGGTATGTGGGCTGAGCCGGGCTGTCCAGAAGGATATTGAAGTGGCAGCCGAGGCGCTCAAGCCCGCAGCCCGCCGCAGGATTCATACTGGTATCGGTACCAGCGACTTCCACATTAAGGCAAAATTCAACAGTACCCGCGAGGAGATTCTGCAGAGAGCCATTCAATGTGTTAAATGGGCCCGCAATTTTACTAATGATGTGGAATTTTATGCAGAAGACGCCGGCCGTACCGACAATGAATACCTGGCTCGGGTAGTTGAGGCGGTCATTGCAGCAGGGGCTTCCACCGTTAACATCCCGGATACAACAGGATATTGCCTGCCGCACCAGTACGGTGAGAAGATCGCTTACCTGGTGAACAATGTACCCAATATCGACAAGGCAGTTCTGAGCTGCCATTGCCATAATGACCTCGGTTTGGCCACCGCCAATTCCATTAGCGGAATCATTGCCGGGGCGCGGCAAATTGAATGTACGATCAATGGCCTTGGAGAGCGTGCCGGTAACACTTCCCTGGAAGAAGTGGTTATGATCATCCGGCAGCATGCACACCTAGGATTTCATACGGATATTAATGCCACCCAGCTCAATCCCATGAGCCGGAAAGTAAGTGATACCATGCGTATGCCGGTTCAACCTAATAAGGCAATTGTTGGAGCGAATGCTTTCTCTCATTCTTCCGGAATCCACCAGGACGGGTTTTTGAAAGATACCCAGACCTATGAGATCATAGCACCGGAAGAAGTGGGTGCGGAGAGCAGTAAGATCGTCCTGACCGCCAGGAGCGGTCGCAGTGCTCTTGCTTATCGTTTCCAGAAGCTGGGGCATCAGTTTACGCGAAACGACATCGATATTTTATATCCGCAATTCCTGGATATTGCCGACACCAAGAAAGAAGTGTGTGACGAAGATCTCCAGGCTCTTGCGGAAGCACATAAACTCATAACCATCTAATTCGTGTTAAGGGGAACGTCCGGACGTCCCCCGAACATGTGTCAGACACCTGACGAATGACAAAGGCATCCATCATAGTAAATAAGGTTACCGTCCGCCAGGCGGGGAAACACTTGCTGGAAAATATCAGCATGAAACTGCCGATGGGAAGCCATCTGCTGGTTTCCGGCGCAGGTGGTAGTGGCAAGACCCTGTTTACCAGGTGCCTTACGGGCGAAATATACCATGAGGGAACCATTGCCCTGGAGGGTTCAGCCACAGGTGATAGCATTAAAATCACCCGTGTGGAGCAGCACTATCATTTTCGCAACCGCAGTCATGTTAACCAGTTCTATTACCAACAGCGCTTCAATAGTATGGATGCGGGCGACTCGGCCACTGTTTGCGAAGAACTGGGAGTACGTTATCAGAATGAAGCGTTGGTTACTGAATTACTGGAAATCTTTGGGATGGCGGAGCGGATCGATACTCCCCTGTTACATTTGTCCAGTGGTGAGCATAAAAGGTTCCAGCTGATAAAAGCATTTCTGGAGCATCCGGATTTCCTGGTCCTGGATGAACCCTTCACAGGGCTGGACCTGCCAAGCAGGGAGTTGTTGAAAGTGTTATTGGAAAAAACAGCAGGCGAAGGATGTACCCTGATCCTGATTTGCGAAGCAGCGGAATGCCCCGGATTTATAGACCATGAACTTTTGCTTCATGAAGGTCACCTTCAGCGGTTTGGATTGCGCACACCGGCACGAATTGGGCAGCCGGCATCAACCGACAGGCTGCAAGCCGAATCCTTATCGTTTTCCCTGGTGCCCTTACAGCAACAACTGGAACGAGTTATTGAAATCAACAATGGCAGTATAAAGGTCGGGAATCGTGAGTTGGTCACTGACCTGAACTGGAATGTTACAAATGGTGAAAGGTGGTGGTTAAAAGGAGCAAACGGATCGGGTAAGTCGACGCTCCTGAGCATGATTACTGGAGATAACCCCAAAGCATATGCGCTGGATATATTTCTCTTTGGGAAAAAGAGGGGGAGCGGTGAAAGCATCTGGGACATTAAAAAGCAGATCGGATTCGTATCACCAGAATTGCAATGGTATTTTGATACCAGTATGACTGTTTACCAGGCAGTGGCATCCGGACTATTTGACACCATCGGTCTTTTCCGCCGGTTAACAGAGGAGCAACACTACCTCGTTACGGAGTGGCTGCAGTATTTTGGTCTCGCGGAAGTAGCCAGCAAATTGCTTTCCCATTTATCCACTTCCGAACAAAGGTTGGCTTTATTGGCTAGGGCCATGGTTAAGAACCCTCCCCTGCTCATCCTGGATGAGCCCTGCCAGGGACTAGATGATTCGCAGCGAAGATTTTTTATAAACCAGGTAAACCGTCTCTGTGAGGATCCGAACCGAACACTAATTTATGTTACCCATTATGAAGAGGAGATACCGGAAGTAATCAACCGTAAGATCGAATTAAAAGAAGGCAGGGCCATCAGCAGTTGGTGTGCTGAAAAACAACAAATCGCCTAAACCCCTACCATGGAAAAAAATATTGCAATAATACCAGGAGATGGAATAGGGCCCGAAGTTACCCGGCAATCCATCCGGGTATTAGATGCCATTTGCAACCATTATGGCCATAGATTCCATTATCATAATGGATGGATGGGTGCAGCTGCCATGGACAAAACCGGGAACCCGCTGCCTGATGAAACCATCGAATTATGCCTGAACAGTGATGCCATACTGTTTGGTGCCATAGGCGATCCGAGATACGATAACGATCCTACTTTACCCATCAGACCGGAACAAGGATTACTCCAACTCAGGAAATCCCTTCAACTGTTTACCAATATCCGTCCGGTTACCACCTATTCCGTTATCCAGCACCTGAGCCCGTTGAAGCCCCGGAACCTCGAAGGCGTTGACCTGGTAATTTACCGGGAACTGACGGGGGGGATTTATTTCGGTAATAAAACCTTATCCGAAGATGGCAACCTGGCCTCTGACGATTGTATTTACAGCAGCAATGAGATCACGCGCATTGCAAGCCTTGCCTTTAAAGCAGCGCGGCAAAGGAGAAAAAAATTGACATTAGTTGACAAAGCCAATGTGTTGGAAACATCGCGGTTGTGGAGAAAAGTAGTTCAATCCATGGCCCCTCAATTTCCGGATGTTCAATTGGAGCTCCTGTATGTTGACAATGCTGCCATGCAGCTCATAATCAATCCCCGGCAATTTGATGTGATACTAACAGAAAATATGTTTGGGGATATTTTGAGTGATGAAGCGAGTGTCATTACCGGATCATTGGGGCTATTGCCATCAGCTTCCATCGGTAATGGCGGCGCTTTATTTGAACCGGTTCATGGTTCTTATCCACAAGCCGCAGGAAAAGATATCGCCAACCCGTTAGGCTCCATCCTTTCAGCTGCCATGATGCTGGAATATTTTGGATTAATGGACGAAGCAGCGAGAGTAAGGGCCGCGGCTCATTGGACCCTGGAAAATGGATTTGTGACCAAGGATATTGATCCCGTAAATTTTTATTTCACCTCAACCATAGGGGAATTGATTGGGGATCTGGTACAGGATAAAATTCCTTCAGGATTAAGGCCGGAAAATATCCAGTTGCGCAAGTCAACTATCATATAGGGTTTGGTTTGCCCGATAAAAACCAAAAAGTTCTTTATTAAATGATATAACAGGATTATATTTGTGCAATACCCATCTCCAGATGCAAGGAAAGCACATACATAAATTATTTGCCGCGATCACAGTCATTATTGTGGTGATAATTATTCCTGTCATACCGGGAGGTGGTAATTGCATGTAATAATATTAAACTAATAATACAAGCGGTCCGCCTCCCAAGGCGGACCGCTTTTTTTTTATTTAAACCGGTATTGACCGAAACAATTTATTATGGACGGATATTATTCTAAAGACACCATCATTTACCTGAATGGCAGTTTAGTAAAAGCTGCCGAAGCTACCATGGACCTCTATAGTCAGACGCTTCATTATGGTTATGGCGTATTTGAGGGCATCCGGTCATACCGGACAGAAAATGGGAGTACCCGCATATTCAAGGCAACAGAACATTATGATCGTCTGAAAGCGTCTGCACTTGCGCTAAACCTTCCCTACCATTGGACGACAGAAGAATTGACGGATGCCACCTATGAAGTTCTGGAAGCAAATAATTTACAGGATGCTTATATAAGGCCACTGGTATTTGCACCAGCCAACATGAGTTTTGCTCCGAACAAGGAATCTTATATTACCATCCAATGCTGGGAAATGCAACCATTCCTGGGAGATAAGTTGCTAAGGGTAATGAGTTCTGATTTCCAGCGTCCGAACCCTGCAGGATTTAAGATCACTGCAAAAGCATGCGGTCATTATGTAAACTCAATTCTTGCCAGCCAGGATGCAAAAGCGAAAGGGTTTGATGAAGCTTTGCTTAAGGATATCAATGGATTTGTAGCTGAGGGGCCCGGAGCCAATATCTTCTTTGAAAAAGATGGAAAACTCATCACCCCTTCCACAGGGAATATACTTCCGGGTATAACACGTGCAACGGTAATGGATATATGCAGGACCATGGGTATTGAAGTTGAAGAGAAGCAAGTAATCCTGCCTGAAATAAAATCTGCTGATTGTGCCTTTTTTTGCGGCACGGCAGCCGAAGTCATTGGTTTTGAAAGTATCGACAATAGCGGTTTCCCCAAGCCCTGGAATGCCACGTTGGGCTTCCAGATACAGCAGCGGTACAAGCAACTTGTTACGACACCAGCCACAGAAAGGATGTTAGTAAAGGAACTTTAAAATCAACAGGAAATCTATATGTCACAAACGCTGAATAAATATTCCAGAACGATCACACAGGACCCCACCCAACCTGCGGCCCAGGCACAATTTTACGGCATTGGACTGACCGAAGAAGATCTTGGAAAGGCACAGGTAGGAATTGTAAGCATGGGGTACGATGGTAATAATTGTAACATGCACTTAAATGACCTGGCAAAGGTCATCAAGGAAAGTGTGTGGAAAGAGAACCTCGTTGGTCTCATATTTAATACGATCGGGGTGAGTGATGGAATGAGCAACGGTACGGATGGCATGCGCTATTCCCTTGTAAGCAGGGATATCATTGCGGATTCCATTGAAACCGTTTGCGGCGCCCAATACTATGATTCCATTATAGCCGTTCCGGGATGTGATAAAAATATGCCGGGATCCATCATGGCGATGGGCAGGCTGAACCGTCCTTCCATTATGGTATACGGTGGAACTATTGCGCCTGGTCATTACAAGGGCCAGGACCTTAATATCGTTTCTGCTTTTGAAGCATTAGGTCAAAAAATAGCAGGCCAGTTAAGTGAAGCCGATTTCAAAGGGATTGTACAGCATTCCTGTCCCGGAGCAGGTGCCTGCGGAGGGATGTATACTGCCAACACCATGGCATCAGCCATTGAAGCCATGGGAATGAGCCTGCCCTATTCTTCTTCCAATCCAGCGCTTAGTGAAGAAAAACAAACCGAATGCCGGGAGGCAGGGAAAGCGATCCGAAAACTACTGGAGCTGGATCTCAAACCCCGGGACATTATGACGCGTAAGGCCTTTGAGAATGCCATTACTGTGATCATGGTTTTGGGCGGATCCACCAATGCTGTATTGCATCTCATTGCCATGGCAAAAAGTGTGGATGTTCCGCTGACGCAAGATGATGTGCAGGCTATCAGTGACCGGATACCGGTGCTTGCAGATTTTAAGCCCAGCGGCAAATACCTCATGCAGGATCTGCACCAGCATGGAGGAGTACCTGCTGTCATGAAATATTTATGGAAGAACGGGTTACTCCATGGTGATTGTATCACGGTTACGGGAAAAACCATCGCCGAGAATCTAGCATCTGTTCCCGATCTGGATTTTGAGAACCAGAAGATCATTTATCCGCTGGAACAACCCCTGAAGGCAACCGGGCATCTTCAGATACTTTACGGAAACCTGGCGGAAAGGGGAAGTGTTGCCAAAATCAGCGGCAAGGAAGGGGAGTGTTTTATTGGTCCGGCCCGCGTATTTGATGGTGAAAAGGAACTTATAGCTGGTATCTCCAGTGGAAGAGTTAAAGCAGGTGATGTGGTAGTGATCCGATATGTTGGCCCTAAAGGAGGTCCGGGTATGCCGGAAATGTTGAAACCAACTTCTGCTATCATCGGAGCTGGACTGGGAAAATCCGTTGCACTCATTACTGATGGTCGTTTTAGTGGCGGCACTCATGGTTTTGTTGTGGGTCATATAACACCGGAAGCTTATGAAGGGGGGATGATTGCGTTGGTAGAGGATGGGGATGTTATTGAATTGGATGCAACCAAAAATACGATCACGCTGAAAGTAGAAGAGTCCATCCTTGCAAACCGAAAGGCAGCCTGGGTAAAACCTTCATTAAACGTAAACAAAGGAATTTTATATAAATATGCAAAGTACGTTAAGTCAGCCGCAGACGGCTGCGTTACCGACGAAGACTGAAAACATCAGTGGCTCCAGAGCAGTTCTGGAAGCCTTAATTGCGGAAGGGGTAAAAACCATTTTCGGATATCCCGGTGGGGCCATTATGCCGATCTACGATGCCTTATACGATTACCAGGAAACATTGGAACATATCCTGGTAAGACATGAGCAGGGAGGAATTCACGCTGCACAAGGTTTTGCACGCAGTTCGGGCGAAGTTGGAGTGGTGTTTGCCACCAGTGGTCCCGGAGCTACCAACCTGGTAACAGGGCTTGCAGATGCAATGATAGACTCCACCCCTATTGTAGCAATTACCGGTCAGGTGTTTGCACATCTGCTGGGAACAGATGCCTTTCAGGAAACGGATGTGATCAATATTACCACTCCCGTTACTAAGTGGAACTACCAGGTTACGGATGCCACAGAGATCCCTGCAGTGCTGGCAAAAGCATTTTATATTGCGCGAAGCGGGAGGCCCGGGCCGGTCCTGATTGACATCACCAAGAATGCACAAATTCAGACGTTTGAATATGCTGGTTATGAGCCCTGCAACCATATCAGGAGTTACCGGCCCAAACCAGTTGTCAGGAAAGAATATGTTGAACAAGCGGCTCAACTCATTAACGAGGCAAAACAGCCCTTTGTAATCTTCGGGCAAGGTATTATTCTGGGCGGAGCAGAAAAAGAATTCCTCCGGTTTATCGAAAAGGCAGGAATCCCGGCAGCGTGGACGATCATGGGAATGAGTGCCATTCCAACGGATCATCCCCTTGCTGTAGGAATGCTGGGTATGCACGGCAATTATGGTCCAAACGTTCTAACCAATGAATGTGATGTATTAATTGCCATAGGCATGCGCTTCGATGACCGGGTAACAGGTCGTCTGGATAAATATGCCAAGCAGGCAAAGGTCATTCACCTTGATATAGATCCTGCCGAAATAGATAAAAACGTAAAGTCAACTGTGCCGGTTTGGGGAGATTGTAAGGATACCCTGCCCCTGCTTACGGATTTGATTGAACAGAAAGTTTATCCCCAGTGGTTAAAGCGGTTCAGGGATTATGAGGCTGAGGAAACTGAAACCTGCATTTATCCTGAACTGAACCCTACTACTGATATACTGACTATGGGAGAAGTGATCCGGACACTCAATGAACATTCGCATGGGGATGCAATCATTGTAACAGATGTAGGTCAGCACCAAATGGTGGCATGTCGCTATGCCAGCTATAAAAATTCCAGGAGTAATATCACATCCGGAGGATTAGGCACCATGGGGTTTGCGTTGCCGGCGGCAATTGGAGCAAAATTCGGGGCCAGAGATCGTACGGTTGTAGCTGTAATTGGCGATGGAGGATTCCAAATGACCCTCCAGGAGTTGGGCACTATCATGCAATCAAAGGTGGATGTCAAAATCCTGATACTGAATAACGAATTTCTTGGGATGGTGCGGCAGTGGCAGCAGTTATTTCACGACAAGCGCTATTCTTTCGTGAATATAGAAAGTCCGGATTTTGTGCAGGTAGCAAAAGGGTACGGGATTGCAGGCAACCGGATCAGTAAGAGAGATGAGCTCATTCCAGCCATGAAAGCAATGCTGGAATCCAAGGGATCCTATTTGCTGGAGGTTATGGTTGGCAAGGAAAATAATGTATTCCCAATGGTACCCCAGGGATGCAGTGTGGCAGAGATAAGGCTTAAATAAAAAAATAGAAAACAATGAGTAAGCAGGAATATACCATTACGGTATACACAGAAAACCAGATAGGCTTGCTGAATCGTATTGCCATCATGTTTTCACGCAGGAAAATCAATGTAGAAAGCCTGAACACATCTCCCAGCGAGGTGGAAGGAATACACCGGTTCACCATTGTGATCCATGAGGTGGAAGATGTTGTAAAAAAACTGGTTCGTCAAATCGAGAAACAGGTTGAAGTTTTGAAGGCCTATTACAATAATAACGAAGAGATCGTTTGGCAGGAAATGGCCTTATATAAAGTATCTACGGATGAAATTGCAGAAAAAGTAAAGGTAGAGCGGTTGCTGCGCGAGTATGGTGCAAGGGCAGTTGTAATAAGGAAAGATTACACCATTTTTGAAACTACAGGGCACCGTGAAGAAACCGACAAACTCATCCAGGTACTAGAACCCTATGGATTGATAGAATTTGTCAGAAGCGCCCGTGTGGCCATTATAAAAGCCAGCAGAGGCTTCCATGAAAAACTCCGTGAATTTGAGCAGCAGGAACCCAGTGAGCAGGTAATTGAGAACGAATTCCTGGATAAGCAGGAAGAGGTCTTTAGTATGTAAAGTTTACCAGTAAACAAACATCCATCATACAAACATAACAAATTGAAAAGCGTGATTGTCAATAGCAATCAAATATCAATCTCAAACCAAACAAAATGGCAAAATTAAATTTCGGCGGAGTGGAAGAAAATGTAGTTACTCGTGAAGAGTTTCCACTTGCCAAAGCACAGGAAGTGCTGAAAAACGAAACAGTGGCGGTGATCGGTTATGGAGTGCAGGGCCCGGGACAGGCATTGAACCAGCGCGACAATGGTATTAATGTGATCGTTGGACAGCGTAAAAATTCCAAAACCTGGGACAAGGCCATCGCCGATGGTTTTGTTCCCGGTGAAACCCTGTTTGAAATAGAGGAAGCCCTGGAACGAGGCACCATCATCTGTTACCTGCTGAGCGATGCAGCGCAGATCGCCCTTTGGCCCACTGTAAAAAAGCATCTGAAACCAGGTAAGGCATTATATTTTTCGCATGGTTTTGGGGTCACCTTCAATGAACAAACAGGGATCATTCCTCCGCCAGATGTGGATGTCTTTTTAGTTGCACCGAAAGGAAGCGGCACTTCTCTGCGTCGAATGTTTTTACAAGGTCGTGGGTTGAATAGTTCCTACGCCATCTTTCAGGATGCTACCGGTAAAGCTAAGGAAAGAGTTATAGCCCTGGGAATTGCCGTTGGAAGCGGTTATCTCTTTGAAACAGACTTCAAAAAAGAAGTGTATTCAGACCTTACAGGTGAGCGCGGCACTTTAATGGGGGCCATACAGGGAATTTTTGCAGCGCAATACCAGGTTCTTCGGGATAAAGGACATACTCCCTCTGAAGCATTTAATGAAACAGTGGAAGAACTGACCCAAAGCCTGATGCCGCTGGTGGCAGAAAATGGAATGGATTGGATGTATGCCAACTGCTCTACTACAGCACAACGTGGTGCTCTGGACTGGTGGAAAAAATTTCGTGATGCAACCGCTCCGGTATTCCAGGAGTTATATGAAAGTGTAGCTACTGGTAAGGAATCGCAGCGCTCCATTGACTCCAACAGTCAGCCCGATTACCGTGAAAAGCTGGAAGAAGAACTAAAAGAACTTCGTGAAAGTGAAATGTGGCAGGCAGGAAAAACCGTTCGCAGTTTACGACCAGAAAACCAGCCTGCGGCACAGGCAAAAACTCAAGCATCAGCAGCAGCAACTGCATAAATGTGATAGGGAGAGGGGACCATAAGTTTACTCTCCCTATCAATCCATATTTTCAGCATGTCAACAATAAATGCGCCTATACTGGATTTTTTTAAAGCAGCCCACCGGTTACGCAAAGTTGTAAGAAAAACTCCTTTGATATATAACCACCATCTTAGCCGAAAATATGGGGCTGAAATTTACCTTAAGCGGGAGGATCTGCAGATAGTACGGAGTTACAAGTTGCGGGGCGCTTATAACATGATGAGCAGTCTGAAAACCGATTCTCTCAAAAAGGGAGTTGTGTGCGCAAGTGCGGGCAATCATGCGCAGGGCTTTGCTTTCAGTTGTAACAAAATGCAGGTAAAAGGCATTGTTTTCATGCCCATAATAACTCCCAGACAGAAAGTGAACCAAACCAAGATGTTTGGTGAAAAATGGATCGAAATCAAACTGGCTGGTGATACTTTCGACGATTGTGCTGAAGCAGCAAAAAAATTTACCGACGAAAACCAAATGGTATTTATTCCCCCATTTGACGATGAGCGCATCATTGAAGGACAGGGAACTGTTGGAGTGGAACTTTTAGAAGAGTTAGCTGATATTGATTATGTATTGATGCCGGTAGGTGGCGGAGGCCTTGCTGCCGGGGTGGGTAGGTATCTGAAAACCTATTCTCCGCAAACAAAGATAATCGGAGTAGAGCCCGAAGGGGCACCCTCCATGAAAACAGCCCTGCAGCAGGGAACTCCGGTAACATTAAGGGAAATTGATCGCTTTATTGATGGAGCGGCAGTAAAACGAGTGGGGGATATAACCTTTCGTATTTGCAGGGAAGTGCTGGATGATATGTTACTGGTACCGGAAGGGAAAGTATGCTCAGTCATTTTACAATTGTACAATCAGGATGCCATTGTTGTGGAACCTGCGGGGGCCTTGCCTATAGCAGCTTTGGACCAGTACGCTGAACACATAAAAGGAAAAAAAGTCATTTGCGTAATAAGTGGCAGCAATAACGATATTGACCGGATGCAAGAGATCAAGGAAAGGTCTTTGCAATACGAAGGACTTAAACATTATTTTCTTGTCCGGTTTGCCCAGCGGCCGGGCGCACTCAGACAATTCTTAAACCAGGTGCTTGGGCCTGACGATGATATCACAAGGTTTGAATACATCCAAAAGCACAATAAAGAAACCGGGCCCGCACTGGTAGGCATAGAACTGAGGTCCCGGGAAGATTACGCAATCCTGCTGAAGAATATGCAGCAATACAATATCCATTATACGGAACTCAACAAGGATGACAATCTTTTTGGATATTTAGTTTAAAATTGAATTAATTGTTGTAAATTCAAGGCCTGCTTGCTTAATATATTAAATTCCATATAGGAAACAGCATATTTTTTTGAATAATTTCTAAACTGCATTTTCAACGATGGCAAGCAATCAGGGTTTATACCATCCCTCTTTTGAGCATGATGCGTGTGGGATTGGATTCGTAGCAAACATCAAGAGCAACAAAAGTCACCAGATCATTTCAGATGCACTCACCATCCTGGAGAACATGGAACACCGGGGAGCATGTGGGTGTGAGGCCAATACCGGAGATGGGGCTGGCATTATGATCCAAACGCCCCATGAATTCTATTTTGATGAGTGTGTGAAGCTGGGAATACACCTTCCCTCCTACGGTCGGTATGGAGTGGGGGTATTATTTTTTCCCCGCGAACTAAGGTTGCGGGAAGAATGTCGTGATATATTCAATCGGGCTGCAGAAAAACTGGGACTTGAAATTCTTGGATACCGTAAAGTTCCTGTCAACACGGAAGGCATAGGTACAACAGCATTAAGCGTGGAGCCTGAAATGGAACATGTGTTCATTGCCTGTCCAGACCACATTAACAACCCGGATGATTTCGAAAGGAAGTTATTTATTCTCCGCAATTACTCCAGCCATACCATCAACAATACGGTAAGGAAAGATGCAATAGGTTTTTACATTGCGTCACTATCCTATAAAACGATCGTATACAAGGGGCAGCTTACGAGCCACCAGGTCAGAGGTTATTTTCCGGACCTGAACGATAAGCGCATGGTAAGTGCTTTCGGCCTGGTCCATAGCCGTTTTGCAACCAATACATTTCCGTCCTGGAAGTTGGCCCAACCCTTCCGGTATATCGCGCATAATGGGGAGATCAACACCTTACAGGGCAATCTCAACTGGCTGCGAACTAGTGAAAAAGGGTTTACTTCTCCCTTTTTCACCCAGGAAGAAATGGACATGTTGTTACCTATCGTGACGGAAGGGCAATCAGATTCAGCCTGCCTGGATAATATGATTGAATTGCTTTCCCTCACGGGGAGGTCTTTACCACATGTAATGATGATGTTAATCCCCGAAGCATGGGATGGCAATGAGCAGATGGATCCTGTAAAAAAAGCCTTTTATGAATTCCATGCTGCCTTCATGGAACCCTGGGATGGCCCTGCATCCATTTCATTTACCGATGGAAAAATTATTGGAGCCACGCTGGACAGGAATGGATTAAGGCCTTCCAGGTATTGCGTAACCACAGACGATAGGGTGATTATGGCATCCGAAACTGGTGCACTGCCGGTTGACCCCGCTATCGTTAAGGAGAAAGGCAGGTTACAACCGGGTAAAATGTTTGTAGTAGATCTGGAACAGGGTCGAATCATTAGTGATGAGGAACTAAAAGCGCAGATTTGCTCGCAGAAACCTTATGCAGAGTGGCTGAATAAATATAAGATCCGGCTGGAAGAATTACCCGAACCCCGGGTCTTATTCACCCATCTCGAACATGAGCAGGTATTCAAATACCAAAAAGCATTTGGTTACACAACGGAAGACCTGGATACCATTATTGCACCTATGGCCACAGATGGTAAAGAACCCATAGGTTCCATGGGAACAGACACCCCACTGGCTGTACTTAGTGAACACCCTCAGCACCTCAGCAGTTATTTCAAACAATTATTTGCTCAGGTAACCAATCCACCTATTGACCCAATCCGTGAACGGCTGGTAATGTCATTAGCAACTTTCGCTGGCAACAATGGTAATCTTTTGATCGAAGATCCCCTTGCGGCTCACTGTGTGGCATTGAAACACCCGGTTCTAAACAACCACGAGCTTGAAAAAATCAGGAGTATTGATACCGGAATCTTCCAGGCAAAAACACTTCAGTGTTATTTTCGCGCTGACGGAAAGCCCGGCTCACTCCAGAAAGCACTGGATCGTTTGTGCCGCTACGCCGTAGATGCGGTCCAGGACGGTTTTGAGGTATTGATATTATCCGACCGTGCCATTGATTCAGACCACGCCCCAATTCCCTCACTATTATCTACAGCTGCAGTTCACCATCATCTCATCCGTAAAGGATATCGTGGTCAGGTAGGACTGGTAGTGGAAGCCGGGGATGTGTGGGAAGTACACCATTTTGCCTGTCTGCTTGGTTTTGGGGCAACTGCTATAAATCCGTACTTGGCGTTATCATCCATACGGGATATAAAATTGAGTGGTAAACTGGAAACAGAACTCGACCCCGATCAATTAAAGAAAAACTATGTAAAGGCTGTCAACGACGGATTATTGAAAGTCTTTTCCAAAATGGGGATCTCTACGTTGCAATCTTACCAGGGAGCGCAGATATTCGAGATCATTGGACTTAATAGTTCAGTGGTCGACAAATACTTTACGGGAGCCACTTCCAGGATAGAAGGGATGGGATTGGATGAAATCGCCAGAGAAGCATTGGCCAAACATTTCCGGGCATTCAGCAAGAAAGATATCCCGGTAGAGAGGCTTCCCGTTGGAGGTATCTATCAGTGGAAACGTAAGGGCGAATTTCATTTGTTTAATCCCCAAACTATTCACCTGCTTCAATACTCTACCCGCCAGAACGACTATTCTACCTATAAAAAATATGCGAAGCTGGTAAATGATCAATCTGTAAAGGCGGCTACACTACGCAGCCAGTTACAGTTTAAAAACAACAGGCCCGCCATACCACTGGAAGAAGTGGAACCTGCTGAAGCAATTATGAAGCGATTTGCAACAGGAGCAATGAGTTTCGGGTCTATTTCACACGAAGCCCATTCAACGTTAGCGATTGCCATGAACCGTATTGGTGCCAAAAGCAATACGGGTGAGGGAGGAGAAGATGAAATGCGTTATGAGAAATTACCCAACGGAGATTCCATGCGTAGTGCTATCAAACAGGTGGCATCGGGCAGGTTCGGGGTTACCAGTCACTATCTTACCATGGCGGATGAACTCCAGATTAAGATGGCCCAGGGCGCTAAGCCAGGTGAAGGAGGTCAACTGCCAGGTCATAAAGTCGATGAATGGATCGGCAAAGTTCGTCATTCCACGCCCGGGGTTGGATTAATATCTCCTCCACCCCACCACGACATATATTCTATTGAAGATTTGGCACAATTAATTTATGACCTTAAGAATGCAAACCGGGCTGCAAGGATCAGTGTAAAGCTGGTCAGCAAAGCTGGTGTAGGAACCATTGCAGCCGGTGTAGCCAAGGCAAAGGCGGATGTTATCCTGATAGCAGGACACGATGGAGGTACTGGGGCATCTCCCATCAGCTCCATTAAACACGCCGGCCTGCCTTGGGAATTGGGGTTAGCTGAATCACACCAAACCCTGCTTCGCAACAAACTACGCAGCCGGGTGGTCCTCCAGGCTGATGGACAAATGAGGACAGGCAGGGATATTGCTATTGCGACCCTTTTGGGGGCGGAAGAATGGGGCATTGCAACTGCAGCATTAGTGGTGGAAGGTTGTATAATGATGCGTAAATGCCATCTGAACACCTGTCCGGTTGGAGTAGCTACACAGGATCCTGAACTACGCAAAAGATTTTCCGGAGATGCGGATCATGTCGTTAATTTCTTCCGGTTCATAACCGAGGATCTTCGAGAAATAATGGCTGAACTCGGATTCCGGACAATAAATGAAATGGTAGGTCAGGTGGATTTTCTGGAAGCAAAACCAGATATTGCTCACTGGAAATACAAAAATCTTGACCTCTCCCCTATTCTTTATAAAGAACCCGCTTCCATCTATACCGGTTTGTATTGTATGGAATCCCAGGATCATGGTTTGAGTGATGTAATGGATTGGAAACTGCTGGAAGCGGCAAAGCCCGCACTTGGCAGCCAACAAAAAGTGTTTGCCAACTTTACGGTAAAGAACACTGACCGGACAATTGGCACCATCCTCTCCAATGAAATTTCAAAAATTTATGGGGAGGCCGGTCTTACGGACGACACTATTCATTTTAAATTCACGGGAACGGCGGGACAAAGTTTTGGTGCGTTCAACACCAAGGGCATCACCCTTGAATTGGAAGGAGATGCCAATGATTATTTTGGTAAAGGATTAAGCGGGGCGAAACTGGTAGTATACCCCTCTCTCCAGGCCGGATTTGTGCCGGAGGACAATATTATTATCGGTAATGTAGCTTTTTACGGTGCCACCGCTGGCATATCATTCATCAGAGGCAAGGCGGGTGAGCGTTTTGCGGTCAGAAACTCCGGTGCCACAGCTGTTGTGGAAGGCGTGGGTGACCATGGTTGCGAATACATGACAGGAGGCAAAGTAGTAATTCTTGGAGATACCGGAAGAAACTTTGCAGCGGGAATGAGTGGCGGAATTGCCTTCATTTATGATGTTAAAAATGTTTTTGCAACCAATTGCAATACCGAAATGGTTGACCTGGATCCTATTGGAGATGAGGATGTTTTCGAACTTAAAGAATTGATTGCTCAACACTACAACTATACGGGAAGTACTGTTGCGCAGTTTATCCTGAAGGATTTTGAGAACCAGTTAAAGAATTTCGTAAAGGTTTTCCCCCGCGATTACAAAAAAGTTTTACTGGAAAGAAAAAGAAAAGAAGAAGTGAATAGCAACCCGTAAAACTGCGCATTATCATATTCAATAACAACCAATTACAAACGATAAAATAGCATGGGTAAACCAACAGGTTTTTTGGAATTTACCAGGGAGCTACCCGCTAAGCGGCCGGTGGCGGAAAGGGTGAATGACTACAATGAATTCGTACAACGATATTCTGATGAGCAATTAATCAAACAGGCCAGCAGGTGCATGAACTGCGGGGTGCCTTTTTGCCATAGCGGATGTCCGTTAGGAAATGTCATTCCGGAATTCAACGATGCAGTTTACAGGAAGGATTGGGAAGAGGCCTACAGCATCCTGAGTTCCACCAATAATTTTCCGGAATTCACCGGAAGAATCTGTCCGGCCCCTTGTGAAACAGCGTGCGTCCTGGGAATAAATCAACCAGCCATTACAATCGAGGAAATTGAAAAGCATATCATAGAGATTGCATTTGAAAAAGGTCTCGTGAAATCCAGAAAACCAAATGTACGCACTGGAAAAAAGGTAGCAGTTATCGGTTCGGGACCCGCTGGATTGGCGGCAGCAGCCCAGCTTAACTATGCCGGGCATCAGGTGACTGTTTTCGAGCGGGATGAAAAACCCGGCGGACTACTTCGGTTCGGAATTCCGGATTTCAAACTGGAAAAATGGGTGATCGACCGGAGGATAGCATTGCTGGAAGAGGAGGGTGTTGTATTTAAATGCCACGCAAATGTTGGCGTAAATATCAGGGTAAATGATCTCTTAAGGGAATTCCAAGCAATTGTTCTGGCGGGGGGCTCCACCGTTCCACGCGATCTTTCCATTGCCGGCCGTGAACTGAAAGGAGTTCACTTTGCTATGGAATTTTTAAAACAACAGAATAAGCGAAATTACCAGGCAGATCCCCTTGCATTCGCAGATATTGAGAGTAATATTAATAGGGAAGCATTAACGGCAACAGGGAAACATGTAGTTGTAATTGGAGGAGGAGACACGGGTAGTGACTGTGTGGGAACTTCGAACAGGCAGGGGGCATTATCTGTAACTCAATTTGAATTGCTCCCTAAACCACCAGAACAGCGAACAGCAGGCATGCCCTGGCCTTCGTATCCCATGGTATTAAAAACATCAACCTCCCATGAAGAAGGTTGTGAAAGGCAATGGGCAATCGCAACCAAAGAATTCATCAGGGATGCCAACAATCAATTGAAGGCTCTGAAAATTGTTGATCTGGAATGGACTAGCTCCCCGGATGGGCGCCCCGCTCAATTCAAAGAAATTTCAGGTTCTGAGCGGGAGATACCCTGCGAGTTGGCATTGCTGGCTATGGGATTTGTACATCCTCAGAAGGAGGGATTACTTAATGAACTGGGGGTAGAATTTGATGAAAGAGGAAATGTAAGAGCCACTGAGCAGTCTTACCAGACAAACATTGCCAAGATATTTGCGGCAGGGGATATTAGAAGGGGGCAAAGTTTAGTGGTATGGGCTATAAGTGAAGGCCGCGAGTGTGCCAGAAAGGTGGATGAGTACCTGATGGGGCACTCAAATCTGGAGACTAAAGATGGAATCCTGGCTGCAACGATGTAATATTATATTATATTTCATGTTAAACAAAAGAGTGGCATTGCCACTCTTTTTCATTTATGCATGCTAATATATCATATTATTATTTTATCCATGTGTATATTTAGCGAACATATTCTAGATATTAATGAGTAATTTAGTTGAAGATTACTACATGTAATTTTTTATTATACGATAGCAAACAAAACCAACTGAATTATGAGTAAACTAACCACAAAACAAATTGCCCCGTTTGTGATCCTTGTGGCGCTAGCTGCAGCCACCATGTTTGTACCCGCCGTTGCCAATTTTGATGATGGCGGAAAATTGTACAATACCGCAGACATTGCCTGGATCATTGTAGCTACAGCCTTTGTTTTTCTAATGACACCCGGACTTGCATTTTTTTACGGTGGAATGGTTCATCGCAAAAACGTTATTTCCACCATGATCAAAAGTGTGGTAGCCGCCGGGGTAGTAAGCATTCTTTGGATTGCAGTGGTTTTCAGCCTTTGCTTTGGGGAATCTATAGGCGGGTTTATCGGAAATCCAACCACATTTTCCTTTTTCCAGGGCGTTGGCTCAGGAGCTCCCTGGAGCCTTGCTCCCACCATTCCACTGACTCTTTTTGCCCTTTTTCAGCTTATGTTCGCAATTATTACCCCGGGACTGGTAGTAGGAGCTGTAGCTGAAAGGATCCGTTTCACTTCCTACATATTATTCATAGCATTATTCAGTGTGCTGGTATACGCCCCCATCGCACACTGGACCTGGCATCCTGAAGGTTTCCTGTTTAAAATGGGAGTACTGGATTTTGCAGGGGGCACGGTGGTTCATATCTCAGCGGGATGTGCGGCACTGGCAGGAGCACTTGTATTGAAGCGCAGGCAATCACATATCGAACAAAAAGAGATTCCGCCTGCTAATATCCCCTACGTACTAATTGGAACCGGTTTGTTATGGTTCGGATGGTTTGGATTTAATGCGGGTTCTGCGCTGGGAGCCAATTCACTTGCCGTATCAGCATTCGCCACAACAAATACTGCCGCTGCGGCCGCAGGTTTGAGCTGGATGTTCTTTGATGTTGCCAGAGGCAAAAAACCTTCTGTACTGGGATTCTGTATCGGTGCCGTTGTTGGCCTTGTGGCAATAACCCCCGCTGCCGGGTTCGTGACAATTCCACAGAGCATTTTAATCGGAACAGTGGCCGCGATCATTTCCAATCTTGCAGTGTATTATAAACAAAAGTCAACCCTGGATGACACCCTGGATGTTTTTCCCTGCCACGGTATTGGTGGCATGGTAGGTATGTTAATGACGGGCATTTTTGCTACTAAAGCAGTTAACGGTGCCGGTAATGATGGCCTTTTTTACGGAAACCCCGAATTTTTCTTTACACAACTGAAAGCCCTGGGAATAGTAGTAGCATACAGCTTCATTGTTTCTTACGGTATATTCAAATTAATCAATTTCCTCCTTCCGTTACGTGTAAGTTCTGAAGAAGAGGAGCTTGGCCTTGACGCTACGCAGCACAATGAAAAATACCTGCAAGGGACGCTTCTCGTTCATAACAATGGAAAACTGACTGAAGAAGAGCTTTCCGAAATCTGAAATCAGAAAAGGTACAGCATGTTGACAAACTTCTGACACAAGTTCATCGCTGTACCCTTTCATTAACACTTAAAATGTAATACAATGTTACAAAAATATTTTGCAACAGGCATTCTTATTGCCTGCTCCATAACTGCCTACAGCCAAACCTCTGAAACCACATCAACTCCATCCTCAGCTGTTGAAACTGCAACAGCACCAGAGGAAGACAAAAAACCATTGATTCAGTTATCCGGATCGGCAGATGTTTATTACCGTTACGATTTTAATAAAACTGCCGCTAACAACCGTACGAGTTTTACCAATTCGCATAATTCATTTGCCTTAGGAATGGCCAGCCTGAAAGCTGAACACAAGGGCGAAAAAGTGGGGGTTGTACTGGATCTCGGATTCGGACCCCGCGCTAGAGAATTTTCATATGCTGATGATGGCATCATGCAGGCAGTTAAACAATTTTATGTGAGCTATGCTCCTGCCGATTGGTTAAAATTTTCTGCCGGTACATTTGGCACCCATGTAGGATATGAACTGCTTGACCCTCAACTCAACCGCAATTACAGCATGTCTTATATGTTCACCAATGGTCCATTCCATCACACCGGACTAAAGGCAGAAATAACAAGGGGAAAAAGCGGGTTAATGGTCGGCATTGCAAATGCAACCGACTACCGCATTCCCCCGTCAGACATGATCAACAGGAAATTTTTTCTTGCCCAATATAGTTTTGTGCCAAGTGATAATCTTAAATTCTACCTGAATTATGCAGGTGGAAAAAGCCCGGATTCAAGTAAGACAAGTCAATTTGACCTGGTTGCAACGGCAAAGATCAATGATGTATTCAGCCTTGGTTATAATGGTACCGTTAATACCACGCAGGTATGGGATGGGTCCAAGAACGAGGATGGTAAATCATGGTGGGGATCGGCTCTTTATTTAAACATTGATCCCTCCGCCTGGTTTGGGTTAACGCTGCGGACAGAGTATTTCAGCGACAAAAACCAATTTAAGATTTCTACAGCGAATGGAGAAGGTGCTTCCATATTTGCCACTACCTTATCAGCAAATTTCAAGGCCGGCAATCTAACCATCATTCCTGAAATCAGGTTTGATAATGCAACAGAAGATGCCTTTTTTGACGAAAACCTAAACCCTAAAAAATCTACGGGAAGCTTCCTGCTGGCCGCAGTATACAGCTTCTGAGCTTCGTTTCACATATGGCAAGCAATCGTTGAAAGCCCCCTGTGTCTACAGGGGACTTTTTTATTACCAAATGACAGATCAGGCAGAATTACGGCCGGCATTAATGATACCAAAAGAGCAACGCATTACAAGCTTTTCGTAAGCAGCCTTTTGATCCTCAATATTACCAGGAAGTGATATTCCTTCCAATTCTCGTACCCTGGTTATTGCGTATTGTTGAATCGTAGTTAAAGGCAAAACAATCCTTTCTCTCATTTGAATCGAAAGTTGTTCAACCGGATAATCAGCCATCAATTCATGCTTCCCAGATAGCAGGAAAATATACTTTCTGGTCAGTTCATATTCCGAGTAAATCATATGCCATATTTCGCCAAAGGCAGGATGATCCGCAAGATGGTTGGTTATGGGAAAATAACATTTAAGCATGGCCATTTCGCAATTGTCGATAAGAGTCTTAAAGAAAAGCGAGTTATTATACATATCCCTTACTCTTTTCCAATCTCCCCTTTTTTCCGCTTGTTGCAAGGCTGTACCTACCCCATAATACCCGGTCACATTTTGCTTTAACTGGCTCCACGCCCCAACATACGGAATGGCTCTCAGATCCTTTAAACTCAGTCTTGTTGCAGAGCCTCGTTTTGCCGGCCTTGAACCAATATTGGTTTCAGCATAAAATTTTAAGGCGCTGGCATGCGCGAGGTAATCCACAAAAGATGGATGTTCTTTAAGTGCGACATAGGCATGGAAGCCATCCTGAGATAATTGATGGAATAATTGCTGTTCACCTGTATCCATGGTGGCCCGCTCATGGGATTTCAGAAAACTGCTCATTCCTGCATTCAGCAATTGTTCCATATTATAAATAGCCGCATCAATGGTTCCAAAATTGGAACTGATGGTTTGACCCTGGATAGTAAGTTGTATCTCTTTACCAGATACATCGTTACCCATGGATGCATAAAACTTATGCGTTTTACCTCCACCACGTGCAGGAGGACCTCCCCTGCCATCAAAGAAGAGTACAGCTACATCATATTTATCCGAAATACTTGTAAGGGATTGTTTGGCATGCAGGATACTATAATTTGCCATAAGATAGCCCCCATCTTTGGTTCCATCTGAAAAGCCCAACATTATGGTTTGTTTGTTACCCCTCTGAGTTAAATGTGCGCGATATCCCGGATGCTGGTACAATTCCTCCATAATCATACCGGCTCTTTGCAGGTCATCAATAGTTTCAAATAATGGAACAATATCCACCGTCAATTCTTCCCTTCGCCATCCTGCAAGCAGGAACAATCCATACACTTCCATAACATTCAAGGCGCTGTTACATTGGCTGATAATATAACGATGAGCACCTAATTCCCCGTTCTGTGCCTGAATGGTTTTAATAGCTCTCATGGAATCAAGAGTATCCTGGTGGAGCGGGTCTTCCATTATTAGTTCGGGATCCAGGGCAGCCAGTGCAGGAAGCAAATCAAGCTTTTCCTGCTGGGTCAATTGATTATAACTCTCGGGCAAACCATTTTCAGTAACAGCCAATTGATCTAAGACAGCTCCATGGACGGAACTATCCTGCCTAACATCCAAAGAAGCATAATACAACCCAAATGCTCTCACTTTCTGTATGAGATTATCAACCAGCCCTGCAAACAAACCATTGTGCTGGTAAACCAAAGTATCCCGTATGTGACGTAATTGCCGGATCATTTCACCTGCATCCGTTAAGCGCGTTACTTCCACGCCAAATACTTCATCATACAATTGTTTCTCCAAATTCAACAAAAGCTGATCTGTTTCTTTAAAAGTAAGTCTGCGTTTTAGTCTCCGGATATCCAGGTAATAACACTTCAATATACTGCTCCGGAGTGTGGAAGCCACCTGAAGTGTTGTTTCCGCCTTTACAAATGGGTTTCCATCACGGTCACCGCCAGGCCAGAAACCCATTTGAAGGATTGGCTTATCCCCTTTAACCCAGTTGGAAAGTTCATCCGAAGCATACGTCAGTATTCTGCCAACAGCGGGATAAAAAACGTTATCCAGATACCATATAAGACTCATGGCCTCGTCATACGGGGTAGGCTTCTGCTTTTTGAAAAAAGGAGTCTTACCTAACTGTTGCAGGTATGTATTTACCAGTGAAGTATTATTTTGTTGGAGGGCTTTAGAAAGATCGTTGATGATTCCAAGTACAGAGCCAGGATAAAATTGAGTGGGATGTGCGGTCAGTACCATCTTTACACAGAAATCATTAACCGCTTCTGTACCATATTGTTTACCCTCTCTCTCCAGCAACCCTTTGAATTGCTTTAATGATCCCTGTCCACTAATATCATTTACCTTACTGAATGCCGCATCCTCTAAAGCATCAAACAATACTACCTGTCTTTCCACGTATTGCACAAACCGAAACAGCAGGTCGGTTCTTTCCTGTTCTGTTCTATAAGTTGTATGCATGGAAAAAAATTCTTCCATGATCTGAACAGGATCCTTTTTCTTTTTATAGCCCTCTTCACATACATTGAGCAGCATGGACAAAAGAATTCCGGTTTTTTCGATTCTGTGAAATGGAAGCGAAGTAAAAAGACTATTGTACAGCTGAAACTTCAGCGCCACTTCGCTTTTAAATTGTTGCAAGGCTGCCGGGTCCGTCATTGGCATTTTTCGTTGTTTTTAGTAGAGTTGGTTAAGGCAGCAATCGGGGAATGAATATAAGAAATTTAAAAACTAACGCTTGTTATATAAAGTCCCCATTGTAATTTCAACGTAATTATTTGAGGTGACACACGCACTTACACATACATCCACATCTTCCGCAGTTGCCCTTGCAACTACGACAACCGCTACTATCACAACCCGTTAAGGGTTGTACTTTTCCATATTACCAACTGGGCTACAAGCTATGATTTTCGGGAACGAACTCCCCCTTCTCATCATAATAATCTTCCTTTTTATTTATGCAGGTATTAAAATTTGGTGGCACTTCCGTTGGAAGTCCGGAGGCAATAAAAGAGGTAATAAACATTGTTACAGGAAAAATTTCCAGCGTCTCCGACCCTGTGATTATTGTTGTTTCCGCCTTCAGTGGAACCACTGACTCCCTATTAGAATGCGGATCACTGGCGGCTTCCGGAAATGAATCCTATAAAGAAATAGCTAATCAGATTACCAATCGGCACCTGGAAGCTGTTAAGCAACTCATTCCTATTCAGCAACAAAGCTCTTTATTGAGCACAGTTAAAAAACTGTGCAATGAGGTCGAGGATTTGTGTAACGGGGTTTTTCTTCTGGGTGAATTTACTTCCAGGAGCAGGGATAAAATCGTAAGCTATGGAGAATTGATCTCCTCACAAATAATTCATTCTGTATTTCTCTCAAAGGGGATTTCATCTACCTGGTGGGACAGTCGTAAGCTTATCCGTACTAACGCTGTTTACGGAAATGCGATACCGGATCTTATACAGACAAAAGAAAACTTTGAAATGAGAGCCAAGGAGCTATCATCCGATGTGGTAGTTATGCCAGGCTTCATTGCTGCTGATGCCAATGGGGTTACCACCACGCTGGGTCGCGGGGGCTCTGATTTTACAGCAGCAATCGCAGCGGCATTATTAAATGCTTCGGTTCTTGAAATATGGACTGATGTCAGCGGCATGATGACTGCTGATCCTCGTTGGGTACCCAACGCAAGAGTAATTCCGGCTATTTCTTACCAGGAAGCCATGGAGCTATCGCATTTTGGAGCCAAGGTGATATACCCGCCTACCATCCAGCCGGTAATGAATAAGGCCATTCCTGTTTGGATTAAAAACACCTTCGCTCCTGCTGATCCCGGAACATTGATACAACAGGAGAGTTACCGCAACGGAGCACCGGTAAGGGGAATTTCCAGTATCAGTAACCTTGCCCTTATCAGTTTGGAAGGAAGTGGCATGATAGGAGTGCCAGGATTCTCCAAAAGATTATTCGAAGCCTTATCTTCCCGAAATATCAATGTCATTCTGATCACCCAGGGATCCTCGGAACATTCGATCTGCGTAGGTATTGATGCTAAATCGGCAGATCTCGCCAAACAGGTGGTAGATGAAGCCTTTGGTCCGGAAATCAATCTCCAAAAAGTTAATCCGCTGCTGGTAGAAAGCGACCTTTCAATTGCGGCCCTCGTCGGAGACCAGATGAAAAGCCACCCCGGTATCAGCGGTCGTATGTTTAGTGCATTAGGACGGAATGGAGTCAATATCAGGGCTATTGCTCAGGGGTCTTCAGAACGGAATATCAGTGCCGTGATCTCTACCCGTGATGTGAGAAAAGCAATCAACTTACTGCATGAAGAATTCTTTGAAACCACTCACAAACAAGTGAATGTATTTGTTTGCGGTGTTGGAAATGTAGGCGGCAGGTTATTACAACAACTGGCACAACAACAAAAATATTTGCTGCAACATATGAGATTACAACTTCGTATCGTGGGTATTGCTAATTCCAGGAAGATGCTCATAAACGAAGATGGGATCGACCTTAATAACTGGAGAGCTTTATTGGATGCTTCCCCATCCGCCACTGTTGAAACTTTTACGGACAATATCCTTCAACGCAATCTCCGCAACTCTGTTTTTGTGGATGTGACCGCCAGTAATGAGGTCGCTGCCGTTTATGCCAAGTTATTAGGCAAAAGTGTTGCGGTAGTTGCCTGCAATAAGATTGCCTGCTCCTCACCTTATAAAAACTACCGGTTACTGAAGGACAAAGCCCATGAATTCAACACCTCGTTTCTCTATGAAACCAATGTGGGGGCCGGACTTCCCATAATCGGTACATTAAACGACCTGTTGCGCAGTGGCGACCGGATAATACGGATCGAAGCGGTACTCAGCGGAACGCTGAATTTCGTTTTCAATAATTACAACGGCGGCAGATCCTTTGCTGCTGTCGTAAAACAGGCACAGGAGGAAGGTTACACCGAACCTGATCCGAGACTGGATCTCAGCGGCATAGACGTAATGCGAAAAATCATGATATTGGCCCGTGAGGCTGGTGAAACGATTGAAATGGATGCCATTCACAACACAAGTTTCCTGCCTGCATCCTGTATGAATGGAACTGTTGAGGATTTTTACAAGGAAATGTACCAACAGGAAGCTCATTTCAAAACAATCTATGAAGCCGCCGCAGCCAGGAACTGTAAACTTAAGTTCGTGGCAACTTACGAAGCGGGAAAAGCAAGTGTAGGTCTCCAGGAAATACCACCCGATCACAACCTTTACCACCTTTATGGTAAAGATAATATCGTATTATTCTACACCGACCGCTACCCCATCCAACCGATGGTAATAAAGGGTGCGGGTGCGGGTGCCGATGTTACCGCATCCGGTGTTTTTGCAGATATTCTCAGAGCAACCCTAAACTAACCCAGATGAAAATTTTAGATCCTGACAAAATAACTTATAACACCGAGGTCCAATTCTCATGTCCGGCTACGGTAGCTAATCTGGTTTGCGGGTTTGACATCCTTGGGATGGCACTGAATGATCCGGATGATGTCATATCTTTAAAACTGACCGAAGAACCAGGCATCCGTATTCAGCATGCTGATGCATATGGCCTCCCCACCGACCCTACCCGAAATGTGGCCGGGGCTGCCCTGTTGGACTTGTTACACGAGTGTAATCATCCCTTTGGATGTGAGATAACCATCACCAAAATGATTAAACCGGGAAGCGGACTGGGTTCCAGTGCTGCAAGCGCTGCAGGCGCTGTGGTTGCCGCTAATTACCTTTTGGGAAGTCCTTTTACCAATATGGAACTCGTCCGCTTTGCTATGGCTGGTGAAAAAGTTGCCAGCGGAGTAAAGCATGCCGATAATATTGCCCCTTGTATTATGGGAGGGATCACCCTCATTAGGTCCATTTTTCCCCTGGATATAGTAACGTTAAGTTCTCCTCCTCTCTTTGTTACGGTGGTGCACCCTCAAATCGAAGTTCGGACCTCTGATGCGAGGCAGATTCTTCGTAAAGAAGTGTTGCTGAAAGATGCCATAAAGCAATGGGGTAATATCGCCGGACTGGTGACGGGTTTTCTTCAAAACGATTATGACCTGATAGGCAGATCTCTGGAAGATGTAATCATCGAACCGGTGAGAAGTATCCTGATACCCGGCTTTGATGCAATCAAAAAACGCTGTAAAGAGGCGGGCGCACTAGGTGGCGGAATCAGCGGATCGGGTCCATCCATTTTCATGCTCAGTAAAGACAAATCCATAGCAGCGGAAATTGCCCTTATTATGGCAGAGATGTATAACGAACTCGGAATAGAAAATAAAACTTACCTAACTACTTTGAACACCCAGGGTTGCAAACGCCTGATGCCCATTATATGAAGTACTATAGTTTGACTCATAAGTCTCCCCTTGCTGATTTTCGTGATGCCACAATAGCCGGTCAGGCACCCGATGGTGGACTATATTTTCCCGAACATATTCCTCACCACCATCCGGAATGGATAAAAAATCTGGACCGGCATTCCCGTGAAACAATCGCATTTGAGGTAATTCGTCCGTTCATTGGTGAATGCATACCGCAGGAGGTTCTCTGGGAAATTGTAAAACAAACCATTGACTTTCCCATACCGCTGAAAAAGATCAGTACAGGCAGATATTCCCTTGAACTGTTTCATGGACCAACCCTCGCTTTTAAAGACGTTGGAGCCCGGTTTATGAGTCGCTGCCTGGGCTATTTCGCCCGGGAAAGAAGTGAAAGGATCATAGTCCTGGTAGCTACCTCCGGAGATACTGGTGGAGCTGTGGCCAGTGGCTTTCATAATGTGAAAGGGGTGGATGTGGTGATCCTGTATCCTTCTGGTAAGGTGAGCTCAGTTCAGGAAAAACAATTAACCACATTTGGCAATAACATTCATGCATTGGAAGTGGAAGGAAACTTCGATGATTGCCAGCAAATGGTGAAGCAGGCCTTCCAGGATAAATCAATCACGGAAAAGTTATTCCTGACTTCGGCCAATTCGATCAATATTGCCCGATGGCTTCCACAGCAGTTTTACTACTTTTTTGCACTGCAGCAGTGGAAACAGGACCAGCCCCCTGTTTTTAGTGTGCCCAGTGGAAATTTTGGGAATATTTGTGCAGGGGTACTTGCCTGGAAAACAGGACTACCAGCCAAACATTTTATAGCTGCCTGTAACAAAAATGATGTGGTATCCCCTTTTCTTGCTACCGGTCACTTTCAACCGAAAAAAGCGGAAGCAACCTTATCTAATGCAATGGATGTAGGTAACCCCAGTAATTTCATACGCATCCTGGAAATATTGGGCCACCAGCCTTCCGAAATACATAAGATCTTTTCCAGTCACACCACCAGTGATGAAACTACCATGGCTCTGATCCAACAAATATTTAAGGAGGATGACTACCTGCTTGACCCGCATGGAGCAGTAGGATATGATGCCCTGGATGCATGGATACGGGAAAACCCGGCAGATAAAGGTATTTTCCTGGAAACCGCCCACCCAATAAAATTCCTGGATGTGGTGGAACCCGTGATAGGAGAAAGCATTCCGGTACCGGCAGGTATCAAATCTACCCTGGAGAAGCAGAAAGTTGCTACGCTGATTCCTAATGATTATGATGCCCTGGCTTCCTTCCTCCTGTCAATGTGATCAGAATGCTTTTTTAACCGGCTTTAGGAATTTATCGAACCAGCCTATATGTCTTACATGCCTGTCTGCCAGGTAGCTGGGCACCGTTATGCCATGATGCTGCCCGGGGTAAATAATTAATCCGGTTGGTACCCCAACTGATTTCAAGGCCTGGTACATCTGTTCCGCTCCTGCTACCGGTACATTGAAATCGCTTTCACTCGCCATAAAAAGAGTAGGAGTTGTTATTTTGTCGGCCTTGAAAAAGGGGTAGGAAATGTCCAGCCATTTTTGCGGATTCTTCCATGGGGATCCGATTTCCTTTTCATATTGGGTTACATACTGATCGCTCCCGTACATGCTTAGTTGCAACGAACTACCCGCACCACTTACCGCCGCTTTAAAACGGTTGTCTGTGGCTATGGTATAATTAGTGGTAATTCCTCCATAACTCCACCCTGCCAGCCCCATTTTATCCGGATCCACTATACCCTGAGCAACCAGGTGGTCGGCAGCACCGATTACATCCATTACCTCTTTATTGCCCCAATCACCATAAATAGATCTCGTGAATTCCACACCTCTGCCGCTGCTTCCCCGGTAGTTCACAGCAGCCACGGCATAACCTGCCGCCGCATAAATCATCCGGGTCATGTCAAACCTGAAATCATCCTGGGCTACCGGACCACCATGGATAAAAAGGATCAGGGGAAGTTTACCCAGGGGGGCCATTTGCTCCGGCCGATACAGAATTCCGGAAACCAGGGTCCCATCTTTGCTTTTTGAACGGAAGCCTTCTACTTTGGGCAGCTTTAAAGGAGCGAGAAAAGAATCCTGCATATGGGTCAACCGACGAAGTTTCCCTCCCTCAAATGCATAGATTTCTGAAGGAACCTGGGGATTGCTCATTACGGAAACCATAACATCCAGGCGTGGATTCCGCTCCAGCTCGCTAAAGCTTTGCTGACCGGTAACATGCCTGGTCAATTTGCCACTGCTGATGTCAAAACTTACCACCTGTACTTCCCTGTCATCTTCCATCAGGCCAAAAACCTGTTTACTATCCTTACTCCAATGAAAGTCACGTACCGGCCGGTCAACTGATGCCGAAACGATCTTTTTTTCTCCGCCACCGGATGGTATTATTGCTATAAGAGGTTGTCCATACATGGTAAAAACCTCATCACTGCTGCTTTGCTGATAAGCAATCCACTTACCGTCCGGACTCCAGACGGGCCTCGTATCTTCACCCGCCCATTGGGTTAGTTTTTTGGGGAGCGCACCGGCTTTCGCTTCCATGACAAACAAATCTGTATTTTCATTCTGATCGGGTGAGGCGGTTCGGTTACTCACGAAGGCAATCCTTTTACCATCTGGTGAGAATTTTGCCTGTGACTCACTGTATATACCTTTGGTAAGGGTGTCCATCGCCCTGGATGTAATATTAAAAAGATAGAGGTGCGTTGCATTGCTGTCGAGATACCCCTTCCTGTCCTGCTTAAATTGAAAGCGATCAATTACATAAGGTTTCCGGATCCTGGAAGATGCCGTATCAGCGTAACTGGGATCCCCGATCATCATCAACAGTTGTTTGCTGTCAGGTGCCCATTCATATTCTTCAATATCACCTTTCACCTGTGTTAACTTCCTGGCTTCCCCGCCTTTGCGGTCAAGCAGGTAAACCTGTCCGTACTTATCGTCCCCCCTCTTGCTGATAAAAGAAATATACCGGCCGTCCGGACTCCATTTTGCACCAGATTCACCGGAAACATCAAACGTTAATTGAATATGCTCTGTACCATCCCAGTTTGTCATCCACAGATCCGAACTGAATTTATCCTTCACACTATCGGCCTTGCTTATACGATATAATATCCACCCGCCATCTGGTGAAACCTGGATAGCGGAAGGAGTCTGCAGTCGATAAATATCCTGGGGAGAGAGGGGCCTTTTTTCCTGGCCGGTCAC
Source organism: uncultured Flavihumibacter sp. (assembly GCA_965649495.1). GTDB lineage: Bacteria > Bacteroidota > Bacteroidia > Chitinophagales > Chitinophagaceae > Flavihumibacter. The sequence goes on from CBFGLD010000012.1 coordinate 34,452, forward strand.
ATTCAGGACCATCAGCAGTTGCAAGAGTATAAATGTCAGATTCTTTTTCATAAATTGTTATCGGGGATAATCTCAGGGAACTATAGTGGTAAAAAGATACACAAAAAATAAAATGAGCAACACAACACCCTGAAGAATGGTTGTTCGCCCCGTGCTTAGAGAGAGTACAACAACGAATAGCGAAAGCACCAGTAATACCGTTGATTTGATATCTATTCCCAGAGTTAATTCAAATCCGAAAGCGAGTGATACCAAAGCAACTGCGGGAATGGTTAAGCCAATACTGGCCAATGCCGATCCCAGGGAAAGGTTTAGGCTGGTTTGTAGTCTATTTTTTCTTGCTGCTTTGAATGCGGCAAGCCCTTCAGGCATCAAAACTACCATCGCTATGATCACCCCCACCAATGATTGAGGCGCACCCATTCCAGCCACCATAGATTCAATTGCTGGTGCCAGTGCTTTACCCAGGAGCACAACAGCACCCAGGCAAAGCAACAGTAACACTACAGAATAAAGTACATTAATCCTGTCGGAAGGAAAATCATGGCTGTTCCCTTCTTCAACGTCACCATTAACGGGCATAAAATAATCCCGATGCCTGACAGTTTGAACTATTACAAATGCGCCGTATAAGATCAGTGTTACTATTGCTACAAATACGAGTTGAGAATGAGTATACACAGGACCAGGTATGCTTACTGTATAATTCGGCAATACCAAAGTCAAAACTGCAATTGCAATCAGAGTGGTTAATGCTGCGCTTACCCCATGCAAACCAAAGGACTGTTCCTTAAACCTCGCCCCACCAATAATAAGGCAAACTCCAATCATCGCATTCAAAATGATCATAACAGCTGCGAAAACGGTATCACGGGCTAAGGTAGCGGCATCAGCCCCCCCAGCTATCATAAGAGATATAATTAAGGCGACTTCAATGATGGTAATTGCCACAGCCAGCAATAAAGTACCAAACGGTTCTCCCACATAATTCGCGACCACTTCTGCATGGTACACACCAGCTAATACACTT